>JBILIE010000126.1:0-5279 GCA_044350115.1 Rickettsiales bacterium | reverse complement strand
CGTTGCCATGCTCACCCGATCCATGCGCGCCGATATTGGGGTGATGATCTCCGCCTCGCATAACCCGTTTCAAGATAATGGCATTAAACTTTTCGGCCCCGACGGCTATAAACTCTCGGATGATACCGAATTAGAAATTGAAGCATTGATGGCTGATTTCAGCGCATCAAACTACGCTTCCCCTGAAAAACTTGGCCGCGCCCAACGGCTAGAAAATGCGCGCGGGCGTTATATCGAATTCGCCAAAGCCAGCTTCCCCCGCGATCTTGATCTCACGGGGTTAAAGATCTGCATCGATTGCGCTAATGGCGCCGCCTATCATGTTGGGCCCATTATTTTGCAAGAACTCGGCGCTGAAGTGATTCCGCTGCATGTCAAACCCAATGGCATTAATATCAATGCCGAATGTGGCTCCACCCACCCCGCCTCGCTCCAACACTCCGTCCGCGAACACGGCGCCGATATTGGCATCGCGCTGGATGGCGACGCGGATCGTTTGATCGTCTGCGACGAAAAAGGTGAATTAGTTGACGGCGATCAGCTAATGGCGATGATTGCCACGGACTGGCACAAAAGCGAAAAACTCATCGGCGGCGGTATCGTCGCCACCCAAATGTCCAATCTGGGATTAGAGCAATATCTCACCTCACGTGGACTCAGCTTGCACCGCACCAAAGTAGGCGACCGCTATGTGATGGAAGCGATGCGCGAAATGGGGTGGAATCTCGGCGGCGAGCAATCGGGTCACATTATCATGAGCGATTATGCGACGACTGGCGATGGCCTCGTTGCCGCGCTGCAAGTGCTGGCAGTAATTGTACGGCAGAATAAACCCGCGAGCGATGCGACTCGCCTTTTTACTCCGCTACCACAATATCTCAATAATGTGCGCTATACCAAAGGCGGAAAAGACCCCCTTTCTGATCCCAAAGTGCAGAGCGCGATTGCCGATACTGAAACTCAACTCGCTGCCGCCAAAGGCCGCTTACTCCTACGCAAATCCGGCACCGAACCCCTCATCCGCATTATGGCCGAAGGCGATAACGAACAAAATATTCGCCGTATCGTCGATAACCTCGCCGAAGAAGTGAAGCGGGCGGCCAATGGGTAACCTCCCCCGAATTCTCATCATCGCAGGTTCCGATTCTGGCGGCGGCGCAGGGATTCAGGGCGATCTCAAAACCGTGTCATTTCTTGGGGGCTATGGCACCACGGCGATCACCGCCCTCACCGCGCAGAACACACGCGGAGTGGATGCCATTCATGCGGTGACACCCATCTTTGTGCGGCAACAAATGGATGCGGTGCTGTCCGACATTGGTGCAGATGCCATTAAAACAGGGATGTTGCTCAACGCACCGATTATTGAAACCGTGGCGAGCGCACTCGGAAAATATCGTGAAATTCCTCTCGTCGTCGATCCCGTCATGGTCGCTAAAGGTGGCGCGGCTTTGCTGGAACCAGAAGCGATCACCGCACTACAAACTAAATTAATGCCACTCGCTTTTCTCGTTACGCCCAATTTACCAGAGGCAGAGATGCTCGCCAGCACCCTCATCAGCAATGTGGATGGCATGGTGAGCGCGGGAAAGCGCATCATCAAAAACACAGGCTGTCAGGCGGTGCTCGTCAAAGGCGGGCATGGAGTAGGCGATGTGATTACCGATATGCTGGTGACCGAAACTTCGACACAGGCCTTCACTTCCTCGCGCATTGCGAGCAAGAATACACATGGCACGGGCTGTACGCTCGCCTCTGCGATCGCCACATATCTTGGCATGGGCGAGCCCCTGCCCTTCGCAGTCGAAAAAGCGCGTCATTATGTTGCCAAAGCAATCATGGCCGCACCCGCAATTGGGCACGGCCATGGGCCTTTAGGACACGGTTGGGTGCTCAACAAATCCTAGTATTTTACACCGCAACCATAAGCAGGCGCCGAGGTTGTTTTCACGGGTTTATCCGCCAGCAATGCATCCAGTGCTTGCGCTACATAATTATCTGCCTTGGCAATATCCGCCGCATCGGTCGAACGAATGCTATCAATCGCCCCCATATAAGCGATGTTACCGTCTTTGCCGATCACAAACATATGCGGCGTGGTTTTCGCATCATAGAGATGACCGATTTCGCCTTTGGGATCGAGGATCGTTGCCGTAGCCGAGACTTTCTGAGTTTTAGCAAGTGCGTTCGCGCCTTCTGTCGTTTGATTGCCCTCTTTGCCCTCTGCCGAAGAATTCACGCGGATCCACTGCACATCTTTTGCCGTGTAAGTTGCTTGCAGCTTCTGCATATCGCCAGCATCATAAAACTTCTTCACAAACGGACAACCAGGGTTCGTCCATTCCAGCACCACCAATTTTCCTTTGAGTGCGGCGATATTTACTTCCTTTCCCATCGTATCTTTTGCCGTGAAATCAGGCGCAGGCTTGCCTATTTCAGGTGCAGCAAAAGCGAGCGGTGCAGAAATTAGCAGCGCGGCTATACTCATCAAAATCTTTTTCATTATTTCTCTCCGTTAATAGCATTAAGTACAATCGTTTCCGTCAACAGTTGAGGCAGCACGACAGGCTCTCCTTCTGGCGGAAAATACACATAAAGCGGTACGCCTTGATGATCGAACTGTTCTAACAGACGCGTGATTTTTTCATCATAATTCGTCCAGTCTGCCACCATAAAGGTGATACCACGTTTTTTAAATTCAGCATGTAATGTTTTAGAGCTGAGTGCGACACGCTCATTCACTTTACAGGTAATGCACCACGCCGCCGTTGCATCTAAAAACACAGGCTTTTTGGCAGCACGCAAATCCGCGAGCAGTTTCTCGTCATACGCCACCGATTCATGCCCACTTTCTTGCACCATCATTTGCGTGGAGGCAGTAGGCTGCAATGCACTAAAACTATAAACGGCCAGTAGCAATGCCACCGCAGCAACCGCCCATTGGAAACCACGCGGCTTGTTGCGCCCCAGCCAAATCAGGAATGGCAAAGTCACCACCATCGCCAGCACTGCTGCCAGCCCTGTCAGTGAAATTTGCTGCGCAAGAACCCATACCAGCCACGCTGCTGTCGCAAAAATCGGGAAGGCCATAAATTCTTTAAAGCGCACCATCCACACACCAGGTTTGGGCAAACGATGCTGAATAGCAGGGTAAAAACACACCGCCAAATACGGAATAGCTAAGCCTAGCCCCATCGCCGCCATCACCGCCAGCGTCACTCCCGCCGATTGCGTGAAAGCATAACCAAGCGCAGGCGCCATAAACGGCACAGTGCAGGGCGTCGCCACCAATACCGCCAGAATCCCCGTGAAGAAACTACCGCTTAAATTATCCTTGCTAGCCTTGTCGTTACCCAACCCACCCAACATTTGCGGCAATTCAAACATCCCCACCAGCGAGAGGCCGAGCAGCAAAAATAAATATACCATCCCAGCCACAAAAGCTGGGCTTTGCAATTGAAAACCCCAGCCCACCGCATCGCCGCTTTGTTTAAGTAGAATTAAAATTCCCGCCAGCACCATAAAGCTCGATACAGTTCCCGCCAAATACGCCAGCCCTTGCTTACGAATCGCGGCGCTGCTACCCGCTTGCGCCTTCTTTGAAATCGCCAGTGCTTTAAGTGAGAGCACAGGAAACACGCAGGGCATCGCATTCAACAACATCCCACCGAGCAGCGCAAACAACACCGCCTGCCAACCTGAAATGGGCGCTTTTGTGGGTGCCGCATTCGCGCCAGTTTCTTCCAGTGTTGCCTTGATTTGAGGATTCTCAATTAAGGCACCCGTTTTGGGATGATGGCTAAACTCCACACGATAATAGCGCATCTCGCCATTGTCTGCGACCAACTCCCATAACCCAGCTAATTCTTCTGGTGCAACTTCAGCCACTTGCGGAATTTCAGTTTGAAGCTTGCCTTCATTTAGCACCCATTTTTGGTTTTCTTCATGCTTCACCACGCCCGCGTCATCGGGATAAAAATAGACATCGCCCAGCACAAATTTTTTCCAATCCTGCGGCAGTTCCATGCTCAATTTTACATTTTTTTCTGCTGCTGATAACTTACCTTGTGCAGGAAGGAGCATTGGTAATTCCTGCAATGTATTCGCCACCGTAAGCGCTGATTCCGCATTCGGCTCGACGCGTTCACCGCTTGTGAGCGTCAGTGCCACCTCGCCACGTTCAGGGATGCACACCTGATTGCAAATCAGCCAACCCGCTTTCACTTTTATTTCAATCGGCTCGTTTGCGGGAAGGTCTTTAGGCGGCATTATGGGCACCAGCAACGTTGCTTCGCCGTCATAGCCATAATCCACAATTGTATCATAAACGATACGTTTAGGTGCAGGCCAGTGGATCGCCTCCGCCGCAAAGCCTTGAGGCAATGTCCAGTTTAATGTGGGTGAAAGGCCAGAATCACCTGGATTTTTCCAATATATATGCCAGTCGTCTTTAAGCGCAAAATGCACCAATACCCAAAACGGCTTATTCGCCGCCACGATTTTTACTTCGCTCGCAATCGTCACCTTTGCATGATCGGTGGTGATTTTTGCGGATTCGTTGGCGAAGGCAAATGCGGGTAAGAGTAACAAGAGAGCTAAAAGCAATTTCATATTTATCTTCTTTCCAACCATGTCACAAATTTTCTAAACGCATCAGCACGGTGGCTCATCTCATGCTTCTTATTCGCCGCCATCTCCGCAAAGGTTACATCATAGCCTTTAGGAATAAAAATAGGATCATAGCCAAAGCCTTTCTCACCGCGCAGGGGAAAGGTTAAATAACCGTCAATGCGACCTTCAAACGCGTGTTCGGTGCCGTCAGGCAGTGCCAGCGAGAGCACGCAAATAAAATGTGCAATCGCACCCTGAGCACGGCCTTCGGCTTCCAACAACTCCGTCTCAATGCGCTTCATCGCCATTGTAAAATCTTTTTGCTCGCCTGCCCAACGTGCAGAATAAATCCCTGGTGCACCGCCGAGGGCGGGAATCACCAAGCCCGAATCATCGGCCAAAGCAGGCAAGCCGCTAGCCTTTGCGGCGGCAATCGATTTGATCGCCGCATTTGCATGGAAGGTGTCGCCTGTTTCTTCGGGTTCCAGCAAATGCAGATCCGCTGCGGAAACCACATCTATCGCAAGCCGCGCCAGCAGCTCGTCGATTTCACGGACTTTGCCCGCATTGTGGCTAGCGATAACGAGTTTTTTGATCATGAGCGCAGCTTAGCATGACAAAAAAAAATGTCTATGCGCGTTGCATTTCTAGCGCAGGAGTTTCCTGAT
>JBILIE010000173.1:0-3997 GCA_044350115.1 Rickettsiales bacterium | reverse complement strand
ACCACATGGCGGTTGTGCACAATCTCGTGACGCACATAAACTGGTGCGCCGTATTTCTCCAGCGCGCGTTCGACAATTTCAATCGCCCGCACCACACCCGCGCAGAAACCGCGTGGTTGGGCGAGGAGGATGGTGAGGGGAGCTTTAGTCATAAGGCGAACAGTATAGCAGTGCTTATATGTGCTGAGAAGTACTCAAATATTGCTCGGAACCCATTTCGTGGAGGCGAGAAACGGTGCGTGCGAATTCAAAATGGCCATCACCTGTGGGGTAAAGTTGTTCGGCTGGGACGGCAGCGGTGCAGAATAGGCGGGTTTTGTGTTCGTAGAGCGTGTCAATCAGCGTCACAAAACGCTTGGCTTCATTACGGTCTTCGCGGGTCATCTGGGGGATTTCTACCAGAAAGAGGGTGTGGAATTCGGCAGCAAGTGCGGCGTAATCTTCCGCCCCCAATGCGGCTCTGCAGAGTTCATCAAAACGACACCACGCCATACCATTCGCGGTGATGGGCAAGGTGAAGTTGCGTTGGTTGACGGTGAGCGTGTGAGGCGCGGCGGTTTGTGTTCTCAGAGAATTAAAGATCATCTGAAGTTCGGCGACATTATCGGCAGGGGTAAAGTAGGCCTGTTTTCCCTTTAGCTTGTGCATACGGTAATCATGTGGAGAGCGCACTTCGAGCACCTTGAATCGCGCTTTTACCAATTCAATAAATTTAAGAAAATATTCACGTTGCAGGCCATTTTGGTAGAGATCGTCAGGTTTGCGGTTGGAGGTGGTGATGACGGTTAAACCTGCATCTAGTAATAGAGTAAACAGCCTTGCGAGGATCATCGCATCCGCAATATCAGTTACCTGAAATTCATCAAGACAGAGCAGGCGGAGATCTTTTGCGATGGCTTCTGCCAAAGGCTTCAACGCATCTTCCCCCCCACCATTGGCATGAAGGCGATGATGAATATCTGCCATAAAAGCATGATAGTGAATGCGGCGATGCGGCACAGATTCAGGCACACATTCTACCAGTAGATCCATCAGCATCGATTTTCCGCGCCCCACTTCTCCCCAGATATAAAAGTTAGTGGCAGCAGCTTTGGGTTTTGCGCGCAGTCGTGCTAACAGACCCTTTGGGGTATCGTCCGTCAAAAGCTGGTTATAAAGCGTTTGTAATTTCTCGATGATAAAAGCATGGGCTGCATCCGCCTGTAGCTGTCCGTTTGCCAGCCGTTGCTGATAGGATTCTGTAGGTGAAATTTGTGCGGTGATATTCATAAGCACTTGCTTTGTAGGCAAAGAGGCAATAAGCCGCAAGCAAGATGACAAAAATTATACACACTCCTCAAGATTTAATAGCGCAAGTGGCGGTTTGGCGTGCTGCAAAAGCGCGTATTGGTTTGGTGCCCACGATGGGGGCACTCCATGCGGGGCATTTATCCCTGATTGCACAGGCACGAGAATCCGCTGAAAAAGTGATTGTTAGCATTTTCGTCAACCCCACCCAATTTGGACCTGACGAAGATTTTGATCAATATCCTCGCCACGAAACCCGCGATATTGCGAAGCTCACGGCGATGAATGTGGATGCGATTTATCTACCTAAAGTGAACTCGATGTATCCCGAAGGATTCGCCACTTCCGTCCATGTCACAGGAATTAGCGAAGGATTATGCGGCGCACATCGTCGCAGCCATTTTGACGGGGTGGCAACGGTGGTTACCAAGCTTTTGCTGCAGGCAATGCCTGATATTGCTATCTTTGGTGAGAAAGATTATCAGCAATTACAGGTGATTAAGCGGGTGGTGGCGGATCTCAATATCCCCATAAAAATACTTTCTGGCGCAACGATGCGCGAAGATGACGGTTTAGCACTCTCATCGCGCAATCAGTATCTCAGCGCCGATGAGCGCAAAATCGCTCCATTATTGCAGGCGATGTTGCAGGAAACGGCTATAAAAATCCAAGCAGAACCCTTGCAAGTGGCTGCTTTACTGCAAGCGGGCAGAGAAAAATTGATTGTGAGTGGTTTTGAGTTTGTAGATTACATGGAGCTTTGCGATGCAGGCAATTTACAGCCATTGCAGATCTGGAACCAGCCTGCACGGTTACTTGCCGCTGCGTATTTAGGTAAAACAAGATTGATTGATAATATTGCAGTGGGATAATGTTTCACGCAAAGCAGTGTTAGTCTATGCGTTGCCCGATACTATTTTTAGTCCTCATGGCAGGTGGGGGCAGGGCGGATTCAGCGAGAGTATAATTGGGCACCAATGCCACTCTTTCCTGCAGTGTTTGGAGTTTTCCTAATCTCTCCAGTAAATGTGGCTCTAGCCCTAGCTTATTTGCCTCGCTTTCCCAACTCATAATGCTACATGCTCCTGTTGGTAAAGCTTGAGAAAATGCGAGATTTCTTCATCGGCTCGGCGGGCGATATGGTGTTCAAGCATGGTGACAGCTGCTTCTTCCAACCCTTGCGCGGCACCACGCCCAAGGCTACTATCGGCGAGAAGTTTACACGCAAAAGCATGGCATGGCTGGCCATATTCGGTTTCTATTCCGCTGAAGGGAGTATCGGGGTAAAAACCCATCTCTGCCGCAGAAGTGTTGATATGTTTGGCCAGCAGATAATTGCGCTGATCTACCAACACGCTCTCTGCTAATTTAAGCACTTCACGATAGTTGCGACGGGCTTTCTGGCGTTGCTGTTCGGCGAGATCGGAAGCGTCTAGCTCTCCATTGCGCTGAATATTCTTGGATTCCATCATTTTTGAAATGGCCAGAGCCTGGGTGTAAACATGACCACGCACTGCCAGCTCACCTTCAGATTCGTCAAATCCATGCGCGATATAGTCGTTCAAAAGCTCAATATAGCATTTGCGAGAAAGTGCAATCAGCTGGGTTTCTATTGTCTCTACCACAGCGATAAAGGGCGCACTCTCTGGTGCTTTTTGTTGTTTGTTAAGAAAGAAATGACTAAAAATCATTGAAATCCCCTGATTCTATCCTACTCCTTTATTATGAAACTAATGTGACAGCTTGCCAAAAATCGTATTTTCCTGCATAGTGCAGGTGAAGATCGACTGCCTCACTCGTCAGGCTTTCAATCCCTTGGGCCGATAAGCATTGCATGGGAGCTGTCCCTGAGGCTGGCTCTGGCCTACTTCATATGGCGCCCACCTACATCGTAGGGCCGCATGCGGATGACTCCGCCAACGGTATGGCGGTTGATCTTCACTTTCTTTATTTTGCCCCGTGATTTTCTCCTGAAAATCACATGGGCTGTTGGCTAAGCCAACGCTCAGGGCTGACTAGGCCTACTGGCCTCATGGTAAGGGCGGGCATCAACCATCAACCATCAACTAACTTTTCTCCACTATTGCCCCTTGCCTTATGCCTATGGCCTGCTGTAAACAACAGCCATGCAAGAAACTCCTTTCGACGACGATAAACTTCACGAGGAATGCGGTGTGTTTGGTGTGTACGGCGCAGTAGACGCGGCAGCACATGTGGCGCTCGGCCTCCACGCCCTGCAACATCGCGGGCAGGAGGCGGCGGGGATTGTAAGCGTCGAAAACGGCCAATTCTTCACACATAAGGCGCTAGGTCTGGTCGGCGACCATTTTAATGGCAAAGAGGTGATGACTAAATTACGCGGTAATCGGGCGATTGGGCATAACCGTTATTCCACCAGCGGCGAACCGCATTTGCGCAATGTGCAGCCCTTATTTGCCGAATTCTCGTTTGGTGGCTTGGCGATTGGCCATAATGGCAATCTGACCAATGCTTATACTTTGCGTACCTCACTGATTAAGGACGGCGCGATTTTTCAATCGACTTCGGATACGGAAGTGATTGTGCATTTGATTGCTCGTAGCAGCAAACCCACGGTGGAAGAGCGTTTGGTGGAGGCGCTGAAACAAGTGGAGGGCGCCTATTCGCTCGTTGCACTGACCCATAATATTATGATTGGTTTGCGTGATCCGTTGGGCGTGCGTCCGCTGGT
>JBILIE010000124.1:0-5472 GCA_044350115.1 Rickettsiales bacterium | reverse complement strand
AAAACCAGCGCTCAGGTGAAAGATGATTTTTCTCTTTTGCTACGCAGTGAAGGTGCAAAATCCGGTTTATTGGGCGGCGTTGAATCTAAGCTGGAAGTGGTACGCTATCAGTCACGCTTGAACGAACAAGCCAATAGCATGAAGACTAAGGGCTTCATTAAAAAATTATTCACAGAAACTCTTGTGGATGCGGCAGTGAACGCACCTTCCATGCTGATTTCGGAAGTTGAGCAATACACAAAATATCAAAGTTTGATTGATCTTAAAGCACAAAGAAACGGCTATCTTGATCCCAGATCAAAAGAAGGAAAGCAGCTAGCTGAAATTGAGAAAGAGCGCAAAGTGCGAGGCGCGGATGCGAGTGCATTGCGCGATCAAGCAGCACAAAAATCTATCAAGTTTTTGTCAGATAAAATGCCATTTATTCCTGATGAAAATGGTTTTAACGACACACAGAATTCCACCTATAATCAGTTTGCTGCGCTGATTGGGAGTGGTGGCGACTTTACGGAAGATAAGGGCAGGGGGCGCGCTAATTTTCTCGGCTTTATGCGCGATGCCGTGGGTTATTCGTACAAAGCATTTCTTGCGCCAAAAGTTTCCCAATGGTTTGGTAAAAAAGCAGGGCCAACCCCTGAAAAGCTTTTGTCACACATCTCCGCAGCGAAAATGATCAAGGCGCTCGAAGTGCCGTTTAAGGGCGATGCTTCGCCGAATCGCGTGAGTCTGGTGGGTGCGGCAACGCATAACTGCCTTGTGGGTGATTATGTGTATGATATTTTTGTTAAGCACCGTGCGGATATGAAATTTCAGCCGCTCTCGGCGGTGAATCAAGAAAAATTGCGTGAGGCTTGTGATGTGATTGCGGCGGCGATGCAGGATGCCAATCGTCGGTTGCATCCGCAAGCATTGGCGTATCTGGTAGATAGCCATCAGGGCATTATTGAATATAAAGACGGCAAAGTTTCTGGCGTGAAAGGCGGCGAAGCGCTGGAGAAAACAATCCAATCGCTGATTAGCGATAAAGGCCTCACTACGAAGCCTGCGATTAAAGCAACGGAATATTATCAATCCGAAAAATCGGGTGAAGGGTTGGTGCACTTCACGCGTGCAGAACTGATCGCCACTTGGGAAAATTTGAGCAAAGAAGAACAACTAGTGTTCTCCACCAATCTGCCCGATGAAGTGTTGGCGGATATTAGCGGCAGCAAAGAATTTGCACGTGAGCTGCGTATGCAACATAACGATTCATGGCAGCCAATGTTTATGGCGATTAAAGATCTCAGCCCTAAAGTGATGCAGCAAGCAGGCATCAGCACGCAAATGCAAAAAGATCTCGCACGGCTGAAAGAGCAAATTCGACGAGATCCTAATAATGCCTTGCACGATAATCAGGCGGCGGTGATGAATATTACCGCTGAAATCTGCGTGCGGATGGACGCAGAACAACCCGGATTTTTAAGCAGGACGATAGCCGCAATTGCTCCGCAACATGCACATGATCATGAAGAAGAAGTGCCACACGAAGCGGGCACGCATTTTCAGGATAAAGTGGGCGTACGTGAAAAAATTACGGTGCTGCCAGAGTCGCACAAAAAGGATCACATCAAGGATATTGTAAAAGAAGGGCCAAAAGACAAACTTCATCACCGCCTTGGTCAGCACCATGCAGCGGGAGAGGTGGGTCGTCATGGTTAATGCGTTAGAAACAGCGGTGCAGGCGCAAACCGCCCCCGTGTTGCCGCCAACGCTAACCTTTATACGCGGCGGTGCGCTTTCGTTTAATCTCGATGGTATCACCAAAGAATATTACGCGCCGATGCGCGCTGCGGGATATATTCTTGGTGTTGTTGTTGATATTGATAGTGATAAAAGGTGGAAGCGAACTAAGTTGGCCAGTTATGAAGCGGTGGGCTTCATGGGGCTGACTGCGGCTTATGCCTATCGCGATTGGAAAGATATGGAGCGGAACTTTCGCCCTGCCGTTGCAGCAGAACAAGGCAGAGCTTCCAGCCGTGTGAGTGGCTGGGATCTTCGCCGCAGCGAAAACCCTATCATCCAAACCGCAGTGCGTCGTTTTGACTGGATGAATACGTTGCGTCTGGGTACAGATGGCACTTTTTTTGCCGGCCTGAATTGGGGGCTGATTGGGATGGCGCTGCGCATTACAGTTGAGCGTACCTTATTCAATCAAAAAACCTCTTACGATAAATTGGAGATATTGTTTCAGAATACGCAATTGGATGGCTTTGATCTTCATGCCAGCAGCAAAGTGGCTAAAGAGCTGGGCAATATTATTCAACAATGTCAGAAAGACCATCGCCGAACACCGTGGGAACGGTCAGTAATGCTGCACTATGCGCCACTCTTTAACGCAATGGCAGAAGGTATCGTTGAAAAAGAAGTGAGTATGGCAGATGTGACCTATATTTTGGGGGAATTGATGACCAAGCAATTGCCGCTGGAAGAATCGCTCGCGCTTTATAATGGCGTGCGGGTGCATGGGCTGGATTCGCTGCGGCTTCAGCAGCCTGCAAGACAAGCAGCGGAGGCTGAAGATTCCGCGCCGAAAAAGCAAACCATCACCCAGTTTGCCGATAAAATTATCGGTGGAAATAACTTGCGTAAAGACTCTCTGCTCATGGGTCAGCGAAGCTTTGGCGATATGCTCAAGGCGCAAAATCAGATGGCGCATAGCCTCTAAAAAAAATCAAAAAATCTGCAATTTGTCACGAAACGGTAACATCCGAGGCGTAGAATGATAATTGTAGAGGAATAAAACAGTGGACGATTTAGGTTCGGATTTTGTATCAACACGCGCTCCTGCTGGGGTAAGACCCATCAGTGCTGCGCCGAAGATTGCACCTGCGCGCAAGCCCGCAGCGGTGCCACGTTTGACCGCCACGCGTTTGCAAGCGCCGAATGTGGTGATGCGTGGTGCGGGTAGCGTTCTGGGTTTGTTTGGCAGCCTCTTTACCGCGAATCAGATGCTCAGCCAATTTGGGTTTGGCGCGCGTGCGCCCGAAGAAGGCACAGTGGAAGCAAAAGGCTTTAAAGCCAAAGCGGGTAAGGTGCTTAGCTGGTTACCCACCCAAATGGCGCGTCCTACCAGTGATATTATCCCTACCAGTGTGACCGATGGTATTGGCGGTGTTTTCGGGAGTGTGCAGAAGGTATTTGGTGATTTGATTGGTGCACCCGCACGTGCAGAAAATCGCGCTGCAGACATTAAGAATCAATTGGCAAACATTGGATCGGGTACCACTCTTCCCAGCGCTATTAATGAGCATCTGGTGAGTGCACGAAATGCACTCGTGGGCAATAAAGCGGAAGATTTTCACACCGCTTATGGCGCGGCACAAGAAGCGTTGGAGGCACAAAAGAAACAAGGTCCCGGATTTTGGAAATCGCTCACTAGTGGTGAAATTGGCGAGTGGAATAATAGACGCAAAGAGAACTCTCAACTCAGAAGTGAATTTCACAAAGCGACCATGCCACTGACCGAAAGCGCGATGGCGGATGCCAAAGCAGAGTTTTGGAAAAACCCGATCAAGGGTATGCAAAGCCGCATTGCGAAGCAATCATTAGCACAAACCGCTTACGACACGCTGCGTTATGGCGGCATTGCGATGAGCTATTATGGCCAAGTGCGTGATACTCGCAGTGGGTTGGCTTCGCTTAAACAACTTCACGCTGATTTGCTGGGTGGTAATGCAAAAGATGTGGGGATATTCACTCTATGGCGCACTTATCGCGATAGCAAAACCCCAAAAATACTCAAAGAGGCGATTTGGCATTATGGCAAATCGACACTCGCAAAATGGGGATTTCTGACCGCAGGAACCGTGGTACAGCAAAAGATTTATACGGAAGTAGCCAAGCGTAGCGGTGGCAATCAATTTTACGCTATGGCGGGTAGCCAATTGGCGATGAGTGCCTTTAGCAAAGCCGAAGAACTGGCGACTGCATCGCACGACTGGATGCCGCTTTATGAAGATTTAAGCAACATGCAAGCGGGCGGAATGGCGCTTTATGCAGGGCGCGATCCTAATTTGCCGTCAGAAGCAACAACGCAGCCAAATCTGGCGAAATTGATTGTGAGCGTATGTCCTAAATTTGATACGCAAACGGGTGTATATGGTAAAGAAGTGACGCTGGTGGCGCGCTATTTTGAAGCGCATCAGACACCGATTTCAGAGGTGATGACAATATTGGCTGGTGGGGAAGCCGCCGTTACTAAGCTTGCTGCTACTGCGCATGAAGAATTGGTCATGCAGCCCAAACTCGCCGCCGAAAAATCTGCATCGCAAGCACCTGCGGGAGATCGGAATACTGTCGGTACATCGCTGTTTGCTAAGCAAAAAGAGCGTCAAATTATTGGTAAGCACACTAAAGCAGTGGTGCAAGCACCCGCGCTGCAACATACGAAGTAATTTTCTTTAACGTCATACCAGCGAAGGCTGGTATCCAGCGAAACAACTGGATTCTCGCTTTTGCGGGAATGACGGCGTTTTCATTTTTACATCGAGGTTTTTATGTCTTTCGCTGAAACCCGCTTTCCGGCGGATATTTCCTATGGTTCGGCCGGTGGGCCAGAATTCTCCACCGATGTGATCGTCACCCAAAGTGGGCACGAACAACGCAACAGCAACTGGGTGATGGCACGGGCGCGCTATAATGTCGCTTATGGTGTGAAGAGTAAGGAGCAACTGGCAGAACTCATCACCTTCTTCCGCGCACGCAAAGGGCAGGCCGAAGGTTTTCGTTATAAAGACTGGACGGATTTTGAAGCGGTGGGACAATTGCTCGGCACAGGCAATGGCAGCAATCGGGATTTCCCGCTGATTAAAACTTATGCCAATGGCGGCACCACGCGCACAAGATTCATCACCAAACCCGTGGCGGGAACGGTAAAAATTTATCTCAATTCGGTGCTACAAACCAGCGGGGTGACGGTGAATATGGAAATCGGTGTTGTTACGCTGGTAACGGCACCCGCCAGCGGAGTGAATGTGCAGGCGGATTTTGAATTTGATGTGCCGGTGCGTTTTGCTACCGATCGTCTGAGTGCCTCGCTGGATACTTACGGCAGCTATTCTGTGAAGGATGTGCCGCTAGTGGAAGTGAGGGTATAGGAATGAAAACAATCACCACCGCCATGCAAGCACATGTGGAAGGCGAATTGCTGACCCTTGCGCATTGCTGGAAACTCACGCGCCGTGATGGTATCGTGATGGGGTTTACTAACCTCGATCGCGATTTGTTGCTTGATGATATTACCTTTCAGGCCGCCACGGGCTTTACGCCGACATCGATTGATAGCCAAGCCTCGCTTGCCGTGGATAATCTGGATATTGAAGGGATGCTAACCGCAGGAAGCATCACCGAAGCCGATATTCTCGCGGGGATATATGACTTTGCCAAGATTGAAGTGTTTGCCATTAATTATCGCGATGGATCTTACGGAAAAAT
>JBILIE010000123.1:0-5498 GCA_044350115.1 Rickettsiales bacterium | reverse complement strand
AGAGCGGCTGTAAGAACTTTATCGTAAGTATCCTTCATCATAGTAGGCACAAAAATCCGCTCAATTTGTTGGTCGCCCAAGTCTACATGCTGAATAAATTTAAATATATTTCCGTGATGTATAGAGTTTCGTAACTCACAGATGTATGGCTTTTCTGGAATGGAGCTAAAGTCTTCATTCTTGATATTCAGTACTTCGACATCAAAAAGATTATTTTTCTTGATTCGTATAAGTGATTGCCGATTAAGTTTGAAAGGAGATATCTCAAATGATTGAGGGTAACGACCCTGTGATTCCAATATGGCCTTCTTCACTAAAGATTCAATTCCGCACAATAATGTGAGAATGCCAGACATGTGCAATTCAGCCGCTCCACAGTTTATACCATCAATATAAAACCAGTGAATTTCTGCCGCCGATAGTTTTTTTACTAATTGCCGTATCACGGTATCTTTATAACCTCGCGATATATAGATTTGTTTCTCATAATTCTCACTTAAGGGGTCGACCATACCTTTATAGTCATCGGATAAAAAACTGAGTCCTTCTAGGAAAAGAGTCATTTCTTCTTGGTTGAAAGGATTAAAATTTTGCATAACCTCAATTCCTCTCAGAGATTCCGAATGCTGTTTTTGACAACACCCCAAATCTGCATTTCGTCACCCTCAATAAATACAATCGGTGCATAGGCGGGGTTTTCTGAAACAAGGGTGACGGTTCCGCGCTTCAAGCAATAGCGTTTGAGGGTGAAGTCGCCATTGACCACCGCCAGCACAATATCGCCGTGTTTGGCTTCCAGTGACCTATCGACAATAATAATATCCCCCGGGTATATCCCCGCGCCTGTCATCGAATCGGCAGATTTTCCCAGCCGGGCATAAAAGGTTGCTGCCGGATGCCTGATTAAATGCTCGTTAAGGTCAAGCCGTGATTCCATAAAGTCATCGGCAGGGGAAGGAAAGCCAGCCGATACGGCACTCCCCATCAACGGCAGGCGCAGCTTGATAGCATCGGAAGGCGTGAAAAACTCCACTTCGGCTTTCCCTGTTTTGGGTTGCGGCTTCAGCATCGAACGTATCGCCACCACCTTGCTTTCAGGAGCGCGGATAACCGTGGTGGGTTCATTATATTTCGGCTTCGCGCCTGCGCCTTTGCGATTTCCGCCCCGTGTCATAAACACCCCCTTATTGATTCTGTTACGAAATCAAAGTGGAGGGGTTTGGGGCTGGTGTCAAGGGGGGCAATTATCGTCGCTATAGCGGTTATGCATTCCGAAATTTTCCAAAAGCCAAGCAAATACTAACCTGCCCTTTGTTCATACAGATACTGCTGAAAGCCAATAAAAACATCGCGGATGGAAGCAATGCTCCCCAGCTTCTCGGTTGCATCGCTCACGGCCTGATATTTGAGTTCTAATAGGCTCGGCAGCTTGGCTTGGTCGAGTTCTTGCTCGCCTTCTTTAATATATTGCGACAATACGAAATCTAAAAACTCGCGTTGCTTGTCGTCGTAATGATCGAGAATATGCTTCTTCTGCACGGTAGCTCGTTCTTGTCGGGTGAGTGGGCTATTGGCAAAGGCTACATAGGCCAACACATCAAAAAGGTCGCTTTTTTCGGCATCAATCATTCGTTTGATTTCCTCCATTTGCTCAGTGCCGTAGCCTTTATCTGAAAGACTCTCCAACAATGCTTTGCGGGTATCGGGCTTGCTCCATATCGCGCGAAGCTGGTCTTCGTCTTTGAACAGCTCAGGCAAGCAACCAAAGAGGTTTTGTAAAAACTCGGCAGCAGAGAGTGGCCTTCCATTCGCTCCCCAGAAGGTGGTCGCCATCATGTGCTGAATGTTTCTGACTTTGCCATCCGCCAATTTAATTTTGATTTTCTGAGTGGGCTTGAGAGGTTCAACCACCACATCCCTTTCATCAGCATCTTCCACATCATCCCGTGTGAGGTGTTTGGGATTGGAAGCTGGCTCCAGCGGCTCACCATCCCACTCAGGATCGTTAAAATGCTCATAGGCTTTTACAAAATCATAGATGGTGAAATAGTCTTTCCCATCAAACAACCGCGTGCCGCGCCCGATTATCTGCTTAAATTCGATCATGGAATTCACAGGGCGCATCAGCACGATGTTACGCACGTTGCGCGCATCCACACCCGTTGATAGCTTCTGTGAGGTGGTCAAGATGGTTGGGATAGTCTTTTCATTATCCTGGAAGGCTTTGAGGTTCTGCTCACCCAATGCGCCATCATTCGCGGTTACTCGCTCACAATAATGCGGGTCTTTGCTGGTTTTTATCTGGTTGATGAGGTCGCGCACGGCGGCGGCATGGTCTTGCGTGGCACAGAAAACAATTGTCTTCTCGCGCTGGTCAATCGCTTCCATAAACAGCTTCACGCGGTATTTCTCCCGTGCGGCAATTTCGATAATACGGTTAAAGTCTTTTTCGGTATATCGCTTGCCCTCTTCCAACTCGCCTTCAATCAATTCATCGTCGGAGGTGTAAACGTAATCATCCAGCGTGGTGGCAATCTGCTTCACTTTAAAAGGCGTAAGGAAGCCATCGTTAATACCCTCTTTGAGCGAATAGGTATAAACAGGCTCACCGAAATAACGGTAGGTATCCGCATTGTTTTTGCGTTTAGGCGTGGCGGTTAACCCAAGCTGCACGGCGGGTGAGAAATACTCTAAAATCCCTCGCCAGTTGCTTTCATCATTCGCGCCGCCACGATGGCACTCGTCGATGATGATGAAATCAAAAAAGTCGGAAGGGTAGTCGCCAAAATTGGGGGCAGGATTACCCTCTGCATCCGTGCCACTCATGAAGGTCTGAAAGATCGTGAAAAAGATGCTGCCGTTCTTCGGCACACGGCCTTTTTTGCGAATCTCATCAGGAGCTATCCGCACCAGTGCATCTTCGGGGAAAGCAGAGAAAGAATTATAGGCTTAGTCGGCAAGGATATTGCGGTCGGCCAGAAACAAAATGCGTGGGCGGCGGACGGGTTCGCGGCTCAAATTCCAGCGACTTTGAAATAGCTTCCACGCCAGTTGAAAGGCGATGAAGGTTTTACCCGTACCCGTTGCCAGCGTCAACAGAATGCGGTCTTTACCCTCCGCCACCGCTTCCAGCGTTTTGCTCACAGCATTATCCTGATAATACCGCGCAGGCTTCTGCCCGCCGCTGTCTTCATAGGGAATCGCAGCAAAGCGGTCGCGCCATGCGTTTTCTTTGGCGAATGTCAGGTTCCATAATTCATCGGGCGTGGGGTAGCTTCCCACTTCGCTCTCGGCTCCCGTTTCCATGTCAATGCTATAGATGCCCTCACCATTGGTAGAATACGCAAAGCGGAGGTTCAGTTTTTCCGCATAGAGTTTGGCTTGCCCAACCCCTTCGCTGACTGGAAGGGCGCGCTTCTTTGCCTCAATCACCGCCAGCCTAGTGTTGCGATACATCAATACATAATCGGCAATCAGCGGTTTGCTGCGCTTGCCAGCACCTTCGAGTCGCCCTTGGGTGATTTGGTATTCTCGCTGGATACGGCTTCCCTCGACCACGCCCCAGCCAGCCGCTTTAAGGGCGGGGTCAATCAGCTCGGCGCGGGTTTCAGATTCGTTCATAACATGGTTCCTACAATCAAAACCCAATCAAGAAATAGAATTGGCATAAAATCATTTTATAACATTATCTTAAATAGTTTTACTAAATACATCTTCATCGGTTAGGTCAAATCTATCAAGAAAGTTGGGTGAAGATGGGAAAAGGTCATCATGCCGCCAGCCTATCCGTGAGCAGCTCCCCCGCAAAGGCTTTTTGCAGGAGGGATTGTTTGAGTTCGGCCAGAAGCTCCAGCTTTTGCTGGTAGAGGACTTCGAGGCGTTTGGTTTCGGCAGAGAGGGCATCGAGCTGGGCGACGATGCGCTGTTGTTCGGGGAGGGGTGGAAAGGTAAGCAGAATTTTGCGAATATCTCTGATGTTAATTTGCATCAAAGCCGCGCCGTAGGTTCCAGCTTTTATCTGATCTTGAATGTAGCGAGATGTAAACAAGTAGTACCCGAACTCAGGCTGAATTGTTGATGATTTGAAACGTATTGGAACAATACCTCGCGTGACGTTCCCTCCCGCCAACTCTTTTGACGCTACTGATACTACGCCTGTACTGCCTCGAACGCAGAGTAATAGTTCACCACCAACTAAAACTGTTCTTTTGTAAGCACTGGCTAATGCGGGGTTGATGCGTTTTAATCCAGATAAGGTGACGAATTTGAAAACCAAATCTGTTGGTCTTACTATTGGCAGTCCATCACTGTATTCTTCACCTGGCTGAACTATGCCGTAAGAGAGTGAACAACTAGCATCCACCATGTCTTCCAGTTGTGCGTCCACCCACCCATCGCCTTGGGTGGTGAAGATTGATTGCAGGTGGCTTTCAAACAGCTCGCGGGCGTTTTGCAGGTTCTTTTTGGCGTTCTCGGTCGCGGTTGCAATCCCCGCAAAGGCCTCATCCAACACCGCCACAATCCGCTGCTGTTCGTGGAGTGGTGGATAGTGAATCGTCTTCTCTTTCAAAACGCGATAATGACGCGCGTAACCAAGAGTGGCCGAAGGCTGTGCTGTTATGGCATAGTAAAAAAACCGTGGGTCGAGAAAATTCTTGGGCTTCAAGATTTTTACCCCATCAGCACCCAGCACAAAATCATGCTCGACAAATTTTAATATCTGGGTGTGGTCACCGAATATGACAACGGGTCTATCAACTATAAAAAGGTCGTCGGCATTATCCCAGTAGCCGTTAATCTGTCCATTTTCTTGCGAAATAATTGGATGCGCACCTTCGGTCAGAAAATCTTTTCTGGGAATCTTTATAGTGTATTTTACGTTTTCAATACACTCCTCAAAAGGTTTTGATTGCCATCCCTGTTTCATGCAGAACGCTCCTCGGTGACGGGTGTGCGCGCATAAAACACCACTCCCACCCGTTCAATATGCTCGCGCAGATCGGCGTGGTCTAGCGTATCAAACAGCGAGAGGTCGATGGTGTAGGGCAGGAGTAGATCGTCCAATGCTTCGGAGATTTCTCCCTGTTGTTTGAGGGTGAGGGCTTTGCCGTAAAGCGTCAGGTCAATATCCGAACCCGTTTTATAATTCCCCTTCGCGCGGGAGCCATAAAGCACGGCTTTTTCCACCTGCGGAAAGGCGGAGAACACACCGCAGATTTTTTGAATCGTTTCGTCAGAAAGGCCGTATTGCATGGGCTAATCCTGCCTGTCGCGCAGCAGGGTGAATTTCTTGGCCATGCTTTCAAAAGCAGGGTGGAAGCGTTCCAGAATATCGCGGGTGATGCTTTCCGCCACTTCCACATTATAGGTGTGGGAGGAGAGGTTGCGCGCTTTGATCATATCCATCCACGCCTCGCCCTGTTCAATATGCCCCATTTTGAAGGCCTGACGTGTGGCATCGCGGGAGCCTCCAATATCCACCGCGCCATCATATTCCA
>JBILIE010000122.1:0-5536 GCA_044350115.1 Rickettsiales bacterium | reverse complement strand
AAAGCGCGTGGATTGGTTGAAAAACCCGCGCCGGAAGATGCGCCCTCCACGCTCTCCATTATCGGGCGGTATATTCTGCATTCCGATGTATTCAAGCAGCTCGAAAACCACCGCACTGGCTCTGGTGGCGAGATTCAACTCACAGATGCCATTTCAGCCATGCTCCCCACCACGCCTTTTACGGGTTATCGTTTTGAAGGCAAGCGCTTCGATTGCGGCAGTCGTACTGGCTTTGTAGAGGCTAACATCGCCTTCGCCCTCGACCGCCCCGATATGCGCGAGGGAATCCAGCGGTTGATCCAGCAATACGCACAGGCAGAGTAGACTACCCATGAAACTCACCATTATCGGCACGGGCTATGTGGGGCTAGTCAGCGGCGTGTGCTTTGCCGAGCTTGGATTTCAGGTCACTTGTGTGGACACTGATGCGACAAAAGTGGCGCGGCTTCAGGCAGGTGAGTCAACTATATACGAGCCATCGCTCAGCGATTTAATGGTAAAAAACAGTGCCGCAGGGCGGCTCTCCTTCACTACAGATCTCGCAGCGCCCGTTGCACAGGCAGATGCCGTGTTTTTGGCAGTAGGCACACCGCCAGACCCCAAAACGGGCGAGGCTGATTTGCAATATATCTTCGCCGCAGCAGAACAAATCGCCGCTGCACTTTCGGGCTATACCGTCGTCATCACCAAATCGACCGTGCCTGTGGGTACTGGCAAAAAAGTCGCTGCCGCAATCCGCAAAGTGTCTCCTACGGCTGATTTTGATATTTCCTCCAACCCAGAATTCCTGCGCGAAGGTTCGGCAGTGGGTGATTTTATGAACCCCGATCGAATTGTAATTGGCGTAGAATCCACCCGTGCGGATGCAGTTTTGCGCCGCCTCTATACGCCGCTTGCGCCTGCGCCATTGCTGGTGACTTCTGTGGAAACGGCGGAGATGAGCAAATACGCTTCCAACGCCTTCCTCGCCACCAAAGTGGCCTTCATCAATGAGATTGCGGATTTATGCGAAAAGCTCGGCGCAGATGTGCAGATGGTCGCAAAGGCCATGGGGTTAGACCCACGCATTGGCGAAAAGTTCCTCAATCCGGGCCCTGGCATTGGCGGCTCCTGCTTCCCCAAAGACACCCGCGCTTTGGTGAGTATTGCGCAAGAAGCCAAGGTTGATTTCCGTATTGTGGGTGCGGCGATTGGCGCCAATGACGCACGCAAACACGCCATGGCACAAAAAGTAATCGCCGCTTGCGGCGGCAGTGTTGAGGGCAAAAAGCTGGCAGTGCTCGGCCTCACCTTTAAAGCCAATACCGACGATATCCGCGAAAGCCCCGCATTGGTGATTTTGAATGACTTACTCGCTGCAGGCGCGCAGCTCACCATTTATGATCCGCAAGGCATGGAACACGGCAAACATCATTATCGCGGTCAGGCCGTAAGCTGGGCACAGGATAGCTATGATTGTGCGAAAAATGCTGAAGCACTCGTCGTGCTTACCGAATGGAACGAGTTCAAAAACTTAGATTTCAAGAAAATGCATAATGCGCTCAAGCACCCCACCGTCGTTGATCTACGCAATATTTATAACCCCGCTGAGTTACGCGAAGCAGGGTTTACCTATGTGTCAGTCGGACGATTATAGCGGTTTTTTCTTCCGCATCGCTTCCATAAATTTTGCAGTAAGAGGCTTATGTTGCGTGTGTTCAGGCTCAAAGCCATCTGTGCATTCGCCGTGCAAATGCTGATAGTCTAAATCACCTACCTCGCCACAAAATGCGACACCTAGCATTTCTGGTAAATCTGGCGGTGCTACATGCCCTGCAGCAACTTCTTCCTCTGGGTTCAATGCATCTTCAAATCCGCCCATACCACGCAACATCGCAAGAAAAGCGCCCGGCTCGTCAAATGGAGTAGGATCCATGATCATATCTTCACGCAACCGCGCTAACTGCATTGGTGTGAGCAAATTAGGGCTGATCCCCGCCTCTCTTAGCACCGTTAGCAGACGATCATTTTCGAAATCGGTTTCATCACCTTCGATCATTGCAAGGTCAGAAACCCCCATACCATCACTCATAGCATCCTCCAGTTACCTGCATTGTAACAAAAAAGCGGGCTGAGTAATGTTATCGTTTGATGACAGTTTCTGTTTTGATTGGGGAATCCTCCCCAAACCCCACGCTTCGCGCCTCGTCTTGCTCGATTAAACCGATTTCTTATAAAACGCCAATGCTCGCAGCCGCGCATCTTCGTGCTTTACTATCGGTGCGGGATAGCGATTGGTTCCATATTCCGCCACATAACGTTTGATGTAAATCTTCTCTGGATCAAACTTTTTCTCCTGCGAAGTGGGGTTGAAAATGCGGAAATACGGTTGTGGATCAATCCCTGTAGAAGCCGCCCATTGCCAGCCGCCAACATTAGAAGATAATTCATAATCCATTAAATGCTGCGCAAAAAATGCTTCACCCCAGCGCCAGTCGATAAGCAGATGCTTGGTCAAAAAACTCGCCACAATCATGCGTGCACGATTATGCATCCACCCCGTTTGCACCAGTTGGCGCATCGCCGCATCCACCACAGGATAACCCGTTTTGCCCTCGCACCATTTGGCAAACATCTCTTCGTCACGACTCCATTCAAGGCCACGATATTTTTCGTAAAACTCCAGCTTCGCAAATTCGGGCAAGCGATACAGCACCATCGCATAAAAATCGCGCCAGATGAGTTCGTTGATCCATGTGCCTTCTATGCCCTCTACCTCCAAGGCAAGCCGCGCACATGCTCGCGCCGAAACTAGGCCAAAACGCAAATAAGGCGAGAGATGGCTCGTGCCGTCATCATCCGCCAGAATATTGCGGCTATCGGCATACACTTTCAATTTACCTTGCACAAAGCGTTTGAGTTTTATTTGTGCGTCCTTAGGCTGCCACTCGCCTAAATCTTCCCTAGTATATCCTATTTTATTCAATATATTGTCAATACTATCTACAGACTTAATCATAGAAATACCCACAGCCTCCAGCGCGGCGAGAGCCTTGGCGTAATCCGCATATCTGCCCGTATCTTCCACCACCTTCTCCACAAAAGCATTAGGCGGAAGTGTTTTGCGCCAATGCCGCGCAAAGGGAGTAAATACTTTATACGGCTCACTCTGACCATTGAGTAAGGCTGGGTTAGAAGGCTGAATCAGGAAATTATCTTCTGCAGCAATCAGCTCACTGCCCTGCATTTGCAGTGTCTGAAACACATTGCGATCCCGCTCGCGTGTGACTGGCTCATGGTCTTTCGCGGCGAATACTTTGCTTGCACCTAATGCTTCGGCAATGCGCGGAATCAACTCCTGTGCACGACCATAGGCCACCAGCAACCCGCCCCCACGTTTTTGTAATTCCACATGCATTTGGCACAATGTTTCAGCCAAAAAACTCAACCGGCGATCCTGTGGGTTAGAAAAGTGTGCAAGAATATCCGTATCAAACACAAATACAGACTGCACATGCTCGCACTGCTCTAAAGCCAGTGAAAGTGCTGCATGATCATGCAACCGCAAATCACGCCGAAGCCAGACGAGGCCGAGCGTCATTACCGCGAAGCCACATCAGCGCCAAGATATTGGGCGGGATCCACTGGTGTTTTGCCGTTACGCAAACCAAAATGTAATTGTGCGCTTTCGACACTACCCGTTGCCCCGACCGTGGCGATACGCTGCCCCTGAAGCACGCGCGTATTTTGCTCCACCATCAATTGATTCGCATGGGCATAGGCTGTCATCCAGCCATTTTGATGGCGCAGAATCACCATATTCCCATAGCCTTTGAGGTCATTACCAGCATAGACCACCACGCCATCTGCCGCCGCATAAATAGGATCTCCCAAATTCGCAGCGATGTTAATACCGTCATTATGCAAACCATTCGCCTTAGGGCCAAAATTAGAAATAATTTTGCCACGCACAGGCCAGATAAAATTCTCTCCATGCGCTTGTGCGACAGGCGCAACCTCCGCCACCTCTGCTTTAGCCAACGTCACTTTGCCTTGATACCAGTTTTGGCTGACATCGCTCGCGCCACTTGGTGATTCCACCTGAATCGCCGCAGGCGCAAAGCGCGCCGCCGTATTTTCTTGCTGCACAGCAGGCATCATTTGTATTTCAGAAATATCTTGTTGCACAGGGGATGTCATAATCCGCGCCATCGGACGCGTCGTATCCTGAAATGCGGTTTCCTGATAAGCTGAGCGAATCGGAGGAAGCTCAGACACGCCGACTTGCGTCACCGGCTGCGCTTGCGCCATAGGCTCTGTGCGAATCTGCACATGCGATTCATATGGGTTTTGTGTGCTGGCTAATTGCTGATCGCGGCCAAAAAACTGGTCGCCCTTAAGTACCACACGAACTGGCTCTTGCGTGCAAGCTGCGGCAACAGCAAGCAACGCCACTGGAAGTAGCTTTTTCATTTCCCCACTCATCTTTTTATTATTTTTAGTATCTTATTACGTCACCAAGTAACGGATAGAAGTTAAAAAACAATTAATATCCACAGACGAGATCCTCACCTGATCATTGTTGTTTTTATCTGCCGCAAAATAGCAACAATCTGGAGTTATTAGGCCTCCGCCTTGCCCTGCACCATCGGCACAAAACGCGTGCGCATCAAGGCTTCTTCGGTGATGCCTTGCGATGTTTTAATGTAGCGCATCAACCATTGCTCGCCGCCTTCTGGCCCCATCGGAATCACCATAATCCCATTTTTATCACTTAATTGATCCAGCAATATTTCAGGAATTTCTGGAGCGGCAGCAGTCACCATAATGCGGTCAAACGGAGCTGCTTCTGGCCAGCCCTTATACCCATCGCCAGTGCGCGCCGTGATATTGCGCAGCTTCAATTCACTAAACCGTGTTTTGGCCTGTTGTTGCAAATTGCCAAAACGCTCTAATGTATAAACCATGCGGCAGAGATGGCTTAACACCGCCGTTTGATAGCCACTTCCCGTACCAATTTCTAACACACGCATACGCGGCTGCAGTGCCAGCGCCGTCGTCATCATCGCCACCACGGAGGGTTGGCTGATCGTCTGCCCACAATCAATCGGCAACGCCGTATCTTCATAAGCGCGGTCGGCGAAGGGGTGGTTGATAAACAGCTCACGCGGCACCCGCTCCATCGCATTCAAAATCGCATTATCGCGAATTCCTGCGGAGCGCAATGTCATAAGCAATTGCAGTTTACCCGAATCTTCAGGTTCAAAATCAAAATCAATCGGCGCATGTGAAATGCTGATCTGAGGCAATATTGAAAGCATTGGAATCCTTTGGTTAGTGCGGCGAAACACTAAGGATTTTACCCCTCAAAATGCTCACGCATTAATTCCATTACCTTGTAATCCGTTAAATCAAGGTTAATGGGGGTGATGCTGATATGTTTTATTTACTATGCGTAGGAGGTTTTCGCGCAACAACCATTGCTTCTTCCCATGCCCGATTAGTGCCTGCACGCTCCACATGGGCGGGAATATCTTTTTGGGGGGGGGGGGGGGGC
>JBILIE010000121.1:0-5636 GCA_044350115.1 Rickettsiales bacterium | reverse complement strand
ACCGCAACCGAGATGCACGCAAAACAGAAGGGTGTGAGATTGTAGATTACTCTGTATAGCAAAAGCGCTGCCAGCACATCGGCGCGGCCATTAGCGGCAAGTGCAGTCATCATTCCTGCCTCAAATACGCCAATACCGCCGGGGGCATGACTGGCAATTCCGATTAACGCCGACGCAATGTAAAACAAGGAAAAATGCCAAAATGTCGGAGTGATGTCCGCAGGAAGCAGAATATATGCTGCGAAAATAGCCGCCGACATATCAATCATTCCGATGAATAGTTGCAATATGCCAAATTTTGCGCCCGGCAATATAATCGCCCAACGTTTCAAACCTACATATTTGGGCTGACCACTTATCCATACGAAAAATATGGCGATAATGAACAGTAGAAGCATCCCTGCCACAAGATGCGAATCAAGAATTAGCGAAAGTGCAACAATACCTGAAAACCCCAATACAACGCCCATAAACGCAACTGCCGTAATACGGGAAATATCAATCACATTATCTTGCGCTGCTCGCGTTCACGATGGTGTGTCTGGTTTTCATTCCGATGCACTTTCTGTTAAAGAAACTATTCCCACGCTATACATAAGGATAAATCGTCATGAAATATTCAAAGCAGTTTCTCATCAAGCCTGACTCTAAAGTGAATCTGGCGGAGATTGACCCTAATTCCACTGGCAAGCACGAAAGTAAGAAAGAGGCGCTCACACTGATTGCAAAGAACAATCAGCGGATTCGTGAGTTGCAGGAATTGCTTTATGCCGAACATAAGCGCTCTCTGCTGATATGCCTGCAGGCGATTGATACAGGGGGCAAGGATGGCACGATCCGCCATGTGATCAGCGCCATGAACCCTCAGGGCTGCAATGTGGCATGTTTCAAGCCGCCCACCAGCCTAGAAATCGATCATGATTTTCTGTGGCGGGCGCATCGTGACGTTCCGGCTAAAGGGGAAGTGACCGTGTTCAACCGTTCACATTACGAGGATGTGCTGGCGGTACGGATTCATTGTCTGGTGCCGAAACCGATCTGGAGTAAGCGTTATGACCAGATTAATGCAATGGAGAAATATCTTTCAGAAAATAATACGCATATCATCAAATTCTTCCTGCATATCAGCAAAGACGAGCAACTTAAGCGCCTCAAAGATCGGCTAGATGATCCGACAAAACATTGGAAAATAAATGAAGCTGATTATACTGACCGTGAACGTTGGGATGATTATCAGGCGGCATTTAACGATATGCTGTCAAAATGTAGCACGGAAGTTGCCCCTTGGTTTGTCATACCCGCGAATCACAAATGGTTTCGCGATCTTGCGGTTTCGCAGATATTGGTGGAATATATGGAGGGCTTGCAGATGCAGTTTCCTACGCCCTCCGCTAATATTGAAATGCTGCGTAAAAGATACCATGCAGCGAAAAAGAAAGTATAGGAAAGACTTATGATTAAATTATCCACAAAACCACATGCTGAATCCCATCTGATAAATCGCATCGGCTGGCTGCGGGCAGCGGTTCTGGGAGCCAATGACGGGATTCTTTCCACCGCGAGTATCGTCAGCGGCATGGCGGCAGGCGGTGCCTCGCGCGAGGCTATTTTATTGGCAGGGCTTGCAAGTCTGGTCGCAGGCGCCACTTCCATGGCAACAGGAGAATATGTCTCCGTCAGCTCACAGACAGATACGGAAACGGCGGATATTGCGCGCGAGAAGCGTGAACTAGCACAAAACCCCGCCTTTGAACAGGAAGAACTAGCGCAAATATATGTAACGCGCGGAGTGGACTTGATCTTAGCTCGCCAAGTAGCTGCTCAGTTAATGGAGCGTGATGCGCTTGGCATCCATGCACGCGACGAACTCGGTATCTCTGAATTAACGGTGGCGAAACCCTTTCAGGCAGCCTTTGCATCCGCTGCCAGCTTTATCTGTGGAGCGTTGCTGCCCTTGATTGTTGTCATTTTCTCGCCCCCCGCTTTCATCGTCTGGTCAGTGATTGCAAGCACACTACTTTCACTAACTGGACTGGGTGTTTTAGGTGCAAAAGCAGGAGGCGCTGAAGCACTGAAACCTACCTTGCGGGTATTATTCTGGGGGGCGCTTTCACTGGGGCTAACAACGCTGGTTGGCGTAGTCTTTGGAATACAATCTTGAGCCAGAAACTCTGGATACAGGCCTCGGCGCCACTATTATTTTCGCTCAGCAGTTTACTGAAGACTTGCTAGGATTTTTCTAAGGCAGGATCGCCTATCGGGCCTTAAGCATAGCAGCACAGGTAATCTAGAAAGACAGTTCTTTAGCTGATTAAAGGACAGCAGAGACAGATTGGCCTCTAGGCCAACTGGTATATAGCCTCATTGTTGGCTATGCTTGCTGGCTTGCTGCCATCAATTTACGAAAAGCTGGAGCTAAAAGCCCATACCGACGATATTTTATCCCAAGCGGGACAATACAAAAATTTAGAAAATCGGTTTAAGCAAGCCGCTTCGATTATAGCATTGGATGAAGACCCTAACGCTATTAAAGCCGAGTTTTCCTCTCTAATGCGCCTTATGGAAGACCTCAGGGCAAGGCCAATCATTATCCCAGAAAAACATTTTCAAGCTGCATGTAAAAAGGTCAAAGATGGTCGCTATGAGCCAGATGCAGAAACGCTCGGCATTAAATAGCGACAACTCATCTCCTGCTATTCCCGCCGTGGGTAATCATGTGCGGTGCTGTACATTACCCCACGCAGTTTTTCGCTGGACGTATCCCCCCCCTTTTTACCCGCCGACAGGTTTTCCGTTGGAGTACATGCCCCCAAAATCAGTATTGCCACGCAAATTGCTTTTTTCATCGTTATTCTCTTTCATTAATCGGTTACTTTGATGCCCTTGGGACGTTTGATGCTCTCCGGCAATGCGTCTGCCGGTAATACGCGCTGGTAACTGCCGGAGGTTTGCACCATCACCCGCGAGCCGGTGGGTAGCAGCACATCGCCGGGGTTCATATTCTGCACGATGGTCATGGTTTTGCCTTGTTCGGTGGTCACGACATATTCCACGCCGGTACTATTGGCCGCTGCTTGCTCTGCCGCTGCCCCTGCAATTGCTCCCGCAAGTAACCCCGCACCTGCTGCCCAGATTTGCCCGGAACCATTGCCGACATACGAACCTGCCCCCGCGCCTACACGTCTCAGGAATTCTTTTAGCTCGCCAATCTCAAAACTGGAAAAATGCCCCGCTTCTACTTTTTTAAGTGTTCCCTGTAAGTCTCTGGCAACATTGCGCTCTGTTATACCTATACCGATAGCATAACGAAAAATCTGGTCGCAGACCTGACGGGTGCGTTTAGCAATATCATAGGCTTTACGCTCCTCGATTTTATCCAGAACCGTTTTTAATTCGGGGGTGGTAATATCCGCAATCGGGCGGTGTCCTATCATCGGGAAAGTATCTTTCTCCAGCCGCGCCATGACATTTTCGCTATGACGCTGTACCCACATCTCTTTATTTTTGCTGTGCCAGTCCCGCGCTACGGCTTCAAAGTTATTGAGGTGCTTGACGGTATCTGCCAGTTTTTTGTCTGCTTTCGCCTGAACCGGGTCTATGCCTGATTCCAGCAGTTTCTTTGCATGGGTCTGCTTCTGGCGAGCCTCTGCCAGCGATACCTCAGGATAAACCCCAAATGCTGCTCGCTTCTCTTTACCCAGAAAATAATACTTCATCCGCCAGTATTTGCTGCCTTTGGGCGAAATCTCCAGATAAAGCCCATGCCCATCAGCCAGCTTATAGGGCTTATCCTTGGCTTCGGCATTTTTACATTTAGCATCAGTTAGGGGCATAAAAATTAACCTGATGAATTTATGCCCCGAATTATGCCCCTAAAATCTTTAGTTGTCCACAATTAACCGTGGAAGTGGGGGGACTGAAAACTGAATAAACCTATTGAATTTCTGTGTTTTTCCATACTATGGTGGCAGCCCGTGTAATAGAAAATGGTAGCGGGAGAGGGATTCGAACCCCCGACACGCGGATTATGATTCCGCTGCTCTAACCAACTGAGCTACCCCGCCACAACATAAACGTCTGGTTTAAGGATATTTCCCAAACCTAACGCTACGCGCCTTATCTTGCTGACAATTGCAAAACAAACAAGGGCTGGCTAGTTAGCAAAGAAACGGTGCTTTGTCACTCAAATAATGCTCTCTGTAATTCAGTAATTTTGTGACTCGCCTCTGCATCAGCATATGCCTCACTTGCTGCACCCCATATGGGATTAGGCCATGCAACATCACTTTCAAATCTTGCAACTATGTGGATATGCAGCTGGCGCACTTGATTGCCTAGCGCAGCGATATTCATTTTTATTGGTTGATAGAGTTTCTGCATTGCTTGTGCAACATGACGAATCTCAGTCGTGACTGTCGAATAATCAGCATCACTAAGCTCTGTCAGCTCTACCGCATCTGCAATGCGTGGCACAAGAATGACCCACGGGAAATGCTTATTATTCATCAACAACACGCGACTCAAGCCGAGATTGCCAATCAAAATAGTGTCTTCGTCAATACGGGGATGCAACACAAATGCCATTTTAATATAAAATCTTCCCTAGATGTATAGGTTAGATACTCACTAACCCACTGTTTAATTTGTTTCACAAGTTTACCTTCCAAGTGCATAACGTTGGACAGTGATAGCACGCCTTGCGAAGCCCCGCTAGGTGAGTAGTAATTGAGCGCTCTTCATGGGCGGCTATTGTGTTGATTTTCTGCTATCAGCACGTCTGTGAGTAGTAAGTGTAGCAAAACCTGTGCCGTTGGAAAAGTATAGTTTTCCCTTATATCTCTTATACAAAGCCCACTACATGCGCCACCGAACAATGATGCTATCAGTCCAAATAAACTGGCGACTTAAGCTGGAAGGTGAAACAGGTCAACGCCGACAAGCAATCATCAATTTGGTGGACAAAGTTGCGCGGAGCAATTGTGGCTAAAGCTATACCAGCTGCCTGTTTCTTCGCCTGTGTAAAGTGAAGCAAATTCAGAGCCAGTGCTAGCAACGCTACATGCCGAAAATGTGACCAATCCCAAAAGAACCATCATTATTTTTTTCATAAAACCCCTCATCACTCTTGGTTGGTGATAAGGGTTTTAGATTGTCGCTATTTTCGTTATTCAATTGCAAAAATTGCATAGCTACACCCAGCAAAAAATGCTTGCACGAGCAAACTGCAATGCCTAAATGAGAGATCTCTCCCCCGCTTATTGATAAAGATACAAAATCGCTTGCAGCATGGTGCTGTAATCTTGCGGCGCTTGCGCCATTTGTGTGTGATAAGTCGCCACCATCACCCGCGCTTTTCCAAGCCATTGTTCGTTTTCCGTAACATCATACAGCCGCATCAGGTTATGCAGCATCTCGCCGCTGGCAGAAGGCAAACCGTTATCATGCGCGCGGTGAATCCGCACCAGCAGGCTCTCTTTTCCATCTGTAACAAAATAACCGCCCTGCGCATTATCCCAGAATAATTCATCCGTTAACCTATGCAATGCAGCGGCGTGATCCAACCATTTTTTATCACGCGTCACTTCATAGAGTGTGAGCATCGCCGATTCGGTATAAGCGTAATCTTCCAAATATCC
>JBILIE010000120.1:0-5713 GCA_044350115.1 Rickettsiales bacterium | reverse complement strand
GCCATCGTCCACGATACTTTGCCAAACAACGCACCAAGCCCTACAATAATCACCGCAAGGGTTGCCACTCCCTTACCAATTGGACCATTAAACCAATTAACAACGTTGCAGAACATCACTGAAATAGTAACATTTGTGCTTATTCCACTTCCGTTACATGCAGCGGATCCGATACCACCCAAAGCATCTACAATGGTGGTACCACCAAAAATAAGCGCCATACCAATACCTGCAATAATCGCCAACCCCCACGACACTTTGCCATAGAGCGCACCAAGGCCAAGAATAATGATCCCGACTGTTGCCATACCCTTGCCCAGCGGCCCATTGAACCAATTAACAAGACTACAATAGACAACATTAAAGGTATTGTCGGCCGAACACCCTACATAAGCAACGCCTCCGGCGTCGTATCCCAATCCTGTAATAATCGTAGCACCACCAAACATCGCCGCAATGCCTGCGCCCACCACCAAGCCCTGATGATAAGAAATTTTGCCGTAAAGCGCAAAGATGCCTAAAACAATAATTGCCAGTGTTGCCAGCGACTTACCAATCGGCCCCATAAACCAGCTGATAATGCAAGCAAACATGCGATAGAGGTCGCTATCTATAATCATTTGTGCATCCTTGGCTGACTGAGCGGCGCATTGAGTAATGCTGGACAATCCCATAGAAGCGACAATACTCTGCGCGCCAAAAATCAACGCAATCCCTGCAATCGTGGTCAGCACTGCCGAGATCTGAATTTTGCCAAACATCGCGGCAACACCAAGGCAGATAATTCCTAAAATGCCAATCAATCGTCCTAGCGGCCCATTAATCCACCCACCCACCAAACACAACACCTCCGCCACGGCATTGGGCTGCGCGGCCTGTGCATAGCTTGTGGCGGGCAGCAGCAGTGCCAGAAAGAGCGCGAGATAAAACGAGGTGAACGCCGAAGGGCGAGGAGTTTGTGGCATATTTCCCTATTTCCGCTGGTATCTTATGGTACCATCATAATCCAAATATATGACATTTCTGTGAAGTTGAGGGAATTATTTTTTGACGAGGAGCACTCGCGCTGTTTCTCCACTTGATTCTTCCAAATGTTGCGCGAGTAACAACTTCCCTCAAGAGGAACCTTTGCTTAAAATCAAAAGAAAGCTGTACTAGAGCCTAGATAGTGTCGTCAAATTCGCTAGGCCGCCAGCGAAAACAGCAGGTTACGAGAACCGCAACGCAAGTGTACATCGAGTACATGCGTAGCGGAAGCGCAGGAACCTGCTGTTTGCAGCAAGGCATAGTAGAATTTGACGATATTATCTAAAGCACCAACACATCATCCGCATTCAGTAGCCCCAGCGTGAACAACACGAGCACGCCATTACCCCCACCAAGATCGACCCAGCTATGGGTGCCGTCGGAAGTGGCGCGGGCGATGACCTGCGCGGCGGTGGTGATGCCGGTGCCGTTGATATTCGCATCGATCTTCAGTACATCGCCGCCTGCTGCCCCTGCGCCTTGAAAGGGCAGAATCCAATCGATGCCGCCACCGGAATTCATGACGAAACGATCGTCGCCGCCGCCGCCATAGAGCGTGTCGTTGCCAACCGCGCCGACAAGGGTATCGTTGCCGCCATTGCCGTAGAGCTTGTCTGCCCCTGCCCCGCCATAGAGAATATCGTTGCCCGTTTCCGCTGCATCGCTTAAGGCCGAGCCGCCGAAGATGGAATCATCCCCGCCATTGCCGTAGATAATATCGTTACCTGCATTGCCATAAAGCACATCGGCAGTATCCACGGAATCGGCAAAAGTAATGCCACCGCAGATAGTATCGTTGCCTTCATTACCGCTGACGGTATCCGTGCCCAGCCCTGCAAAAAGGCGGTTATTGCTGCTATTGCCGTTGATTGTATCTTGGCTTGCCGCCCCAAAGGCATTCTCAATCACCACGCCGTCATGAATCCAGATTTTGCTGACGCCAATCGTGCTAAAATGATTAATCCCCGCGCGAAGATCGATGGTGGTAACGGCGCTATCGCCTGTGGCCTGAATAGCGTCTGTCCCGCTCGCATCCCAGATGGTTTGCGCGCCGCTGCCGATATTATTGGTGCCAGAAGCATAGTGATAGGTATAAGTATTGTCGCCAGCAGTGGTCGTGGTATTGGCACCATAAATATATTGTATCGCCGCAATATCGCCGATCATCGGCGTGACATTGGCATAGGCGTTGACGTCATAAGACATCAGCGTGAAACTATTATTATCCAGCGCAGCGGAAAGCTGCGGCGTGCCTTCAAACGGATGTTTGAGGCCGAGCGCATGGCCAATTTCATGTAGCATTATGCGATAGCCGTCTTCGCCGCGCACGAGATCATCTGTCACCCCATCGTCAATCACCACATCGACTTCCGTCAGCACGTCGCCAGAAAGTGTTTGATAGGCCACCCCCGCGACATCGGCGCCCATTGCAGATAAATCACCATAGCCAAAATCAAGCTGTGCATTGCCAGAGATTTGAGTGAAGGTGACATTGGCAACTTTTGCCCATTCGGCGAGCGCCAGCAACGTATTGGCTTGTTGCGCGGCGTTGAGGGCGACAGTGCCCGTATAAGGCGCATCAAACGCAAAAGTGACCGTGGCAGCCGTACCCGCATTGGCATTCCAGCTATATTCCGCCAGTGCGTTAATGTTGGCAGAACTGCTGGGGGCAAAAAATAGTGCACGGGTGGTCATGATGCATTCTCCCATGGTTTTTGTTTTTATAGCCCGATGGATCGCGACTTGCCAGCGCGAATACATCCGCTAAGTTAGCTCCATGAAAAAGGTCGTGATTTCGGGAATGCTGGGCAATGGGCTGGAGTGGTATGATTATGCGCTCTATGGCTATATGGCACCCATTTTGGGGAAATTATTTTTCCCTGCACAGGACGAAACCGTGCAGCTACTCGCCACCTTTGGCGTGTTTGCCGTCGGGTTTTTATTCCGCCCGCTCGGCGCGATTATGTTTGGGATGATTGGCGACAAATACGGCCGCAAAGCCGCGCTGGTCACGGCGATTTTGATGATGGCAATTCCCACGGGCTGCATTGGTTTGCTGCCCACTTATGCCCAAATTGGCGTTGCCGCGCCGATATTGCTCACGTTGATTCGCGTGTTTCAGGGCATGTCACTCGGCGGAGAATTTTCGGGTTCGATTACCTATATTGTGGAACATGCGCCTGACAATAAACGCGGCATTGCGGGTTCCGCCTCGGTGGTGAGCCTGATGCTCGGATTTTTGCTTGGCTCGTTTGTATCGCTCGGATTTTCCGCCTCGATGAGCGTGGAGGATTTTGAAAGCTGGGGTTGGCGCGTGCCCTTTTTGCTCGGTATTGTGATTGGAATGATCGGCTTTTACATCCGCACCCATTGCAGTGAATCCCCCGCTTATGAAGAAGCGAAAGCCGCTGATAGCATCTGCAAAACGCCTGTGCGTGAAGTGTTCAAACGCCACCCCAAAGCCATGCTGCAGGCCTTTGCGTTTTATCTCACCGTCACCATGCCGTTTTATCTCACCTCGATTTATCTGATGACCTTTACGGAGAAATTTCTGGGGCGTAGTTATACCGAGGCACTCACGATCAACACCTTCACCATGTTGGCGATGATTCTCACCACCATTGCAGGCGCGATGTTGTCAGACAAATATGGCCGCCGCAAAGTATTGATGCTGGCGGCTGGCGGCGTTTTCCTCGCTGCGATTCCTGCATTTTTATTGATGCAACAAGGCAGCCTCGCGCTCATCGCCGTGGCGCAAATTGGCTTTGGCTTGGTGCTCGGTTTTTACCTCGGCCCCATCCCCGCCGTATTGGTAGAACTCTTCCCCACTTCCGTACGCTTCACCGGCATGGCATTGGCCTATAACGCCGCCGCCGCGCTGTTTGGCGGCACCGCGCCGATGGTCTGTGTCTGGCTGCTGGGGAAAACACAAGACCCCCTCTCGATTGCGGCCTATGTAATGTTGTGCAATCTCTGCTCCCTCACCGCCTTGTGGTTATATAAGGATAAATGGCGGGAGAAGCTGGGTTAAGTATCCACGTCTGGAGGATTGTCAAAGAGCAATAATTGTCTTGCCGCTGGCAGATGCTCTAATACTTGGAGCACCTCGTATTCAGTTTTAAGACCTGCAGCACCGCGCCATTGCGTGGTGCGAATTTTACAACGAAGAATGTCGCCTTTGGCAAATGAGATAATGTTCCCATCAACTTTTCTACGGAAGTCCTCATCGCTGATAAGAACGCTTATCGTAGATCCACCATCATAAAGGCGCCATTTATTATCGTCCTTAAACGCAAGCGAAATAATAGAGTAAGCGGCTTCACTTTCTGAAACGAGAATTTTTTCGTCTTTGAGTTCTGGGGCAATAAAATATTCCAGCTCCTCGCGATGAATGGTCTGCAGTGTTATTTGCTTATCTTTGATAAGAAATGTATCTATTCCCTCACGATTAAGCGGCTTTAAAATTTCCTCTGCCGCTTTTCTCACGGCGAGATCTTGATACAGCCGAAGCAACTCAAGCGGCACCTCAAACGCTTCGCCTTCAAATTCAACCCGAATTCTTCCATTGCCTAAATCTGCTATTTTATCAGGGCGTCCTCCTTTAAGCCGCTTAATAAGCCAATAAAGACCGCCGCCCGTAAAAAAAAGCAGTTCCTTGAGGTTGAGGGCTGAAGTAACAAAATCACCTGTTAAAAACTGAGAAACCTGTGAGCCAAAGGTTTGATACAGCTCTAAAACAATTTCAAATGATCCGGCCTCATGTGCCTTCACTTGTAGTTTTACGCTGGTTTTTTCGCCATTTAGCGCGCGATTTGCTTCGTCAAAAAGCTGTCCTATAGAAAGCAAGGCTGGCGCAAGATCGCGCACATCCATCGAGTGGCTGCGCAAAGCTTCTCCATCGTAAGCTATTTTGAATTCTGTGCTATTAGACATAATGAATACATAGACCGATCTACAAGAATTACATTAAAAAACTCTAAACGCACAGTGGACGATTTTGATCTAAACCCCCAGCAATTTCTGCTTCAATTTCTTATCTGCCGTTTTGCCCAGCCAGATGGCAAAAAACGCATCGCTGAGTTTGTGATCGCGGATGGTGGTGACCACCTTGCCGTTGTGAATAAGCGTGGAAGATTGGTTGGGGATGGCAAGGCCGATGATGCTATCGCCATCAAACACTTTGGGCAGCGCGGCAGAGAGTTGGCTTTTCCATTTCGCAAACGTCGCCTTACTCGCCACGTTTTGATCACGAATATCCTTGACCACCGCATCCACCACCGTGTCTTTCGAGAGGTTCATTTGATAATGAATTTGCAACGCGTAAGGCTCTGCGGGCTTCCACTTTCCCGAAGGTGTCCACAGCGTTGCGCGATAGACGGTGAAGCCAAGTTTTTTATAAACCCCGCTGCCGACTTGTTTGAGTGGTTGCGCGATTTGTTGAGTCACAAAAGCAGGCAGCACCTCCGCCGCTAAGGCAGGCAAAGGCAACAGCAGCATAAAAAAGATGAGGGAGGGTTTCATCATCAGGCCTGTCATTGAAGGTTCATCATAACATATCTTCCCAAAACCGTGTAAGTTTGCTATAAGGAAAATGTTCCCTCGGGAACTATGGTGATAAACGCTTTTCAGAATAGACGACTTGGACCCGGGGGCAGAACCCGGCGCCTCCACCATCGCGAAAAAGCGG
>JBILIE010000118.1:0-5740 GCA_044350115.1 Rickettsiales bacterium | reverse complement strand
GGTGGGGGTGGTAAAATCCATGAATATTTCCAAGCGGTTGCTGGAATCCAGTGCGGAGCAGGAATCTTGACACCATTCACCAAAACAATTAACAACTTTCAACCTCAAATGATGAAGGAAAAAGAATAATATGGCTTATCCTAAAGCGGTGTGCGTCTTCTGTGGCGCTTCCAATGATGCACCGAAAATCCACCTCGATCTCGGCCGCGATGTCGGCAAAAAAATGGCTGAAAATAATATCCGTCTGGTCTATGGCGGCGGCGATTGCGGCATTATGGGCACTGTCGCCAATTCGGTGATGGCCAATGGCGGCAAAGTAACGGGCGTATTCCCCGAAAGCCTCAAAAATATCGAAAACGAACATCAATCACTGACCGAAATCGTGATGGTGGAAACCATGCACCAACGCAAAGAGCTGATGTATCAACGCTCTGGCGCATTCGTGGTGCTGCCGGGTGGTTTTGGCACGATGGACGAAATGTTCGAGATTATCACCTGGCGTCAGCTGAAACTGCACGATAAACCCATCATCATCTTTAACCATGAAGGCTATTGGGACAACCTTGTCGCGCTGATGGGCGAGATCATTGCCAAGGGCTTCGCGCATAAAGAAGTAGCCACTTATTATCATGTGGTGGACGATATCGAATCGTTAATGGAAGCGCTGGAAGTGGCGGGTAGCCGCGAGGGTTAAGTGCCAACGCCGCCTTTTGAGGGGTCGCCTTTCGCGGCTCCTGCGGCGGCCATTTTGTATCGCCAATAGAATCCTCCTGCGGCGGCGGCAATGGCGAGTGCGCCTGCCATCACTTTCCATGTAGAACGCTTGTTCTCTGGCGCGGGGCCACCTTCTTTTTGTTCGCCCTCTTCCTTGCTGGTGAGCAAGAAACCAAGCCCCACGGCAGTTAAGATAGTGCCCACCACTCCTAGATTGTTTTTGATGGTGCCGGGGACAAAGGCGAATTTGTCTTTTTTGGGGGCAGGGGTGTTTTTTGCTGCGTATGCTGCAAGGGATTCTTGAATCTTTGTTTTATAAAATTCTGAATTTCCTTTGCCCAGATTGTCAAACACTGCCTCAACAGCAAGGCTAAATTCTGGGCTTACTGGTTCAATATCACTTGCCTTGGTAAGTTTTGCGTAGTCTCCCTGACCCATGGGGTAATTAGAAGGTTTCTCTTTAATTGTGTTTAACAGACCTGTTTTAAACAAATTAAAATATTCTGGCCCGGTGATGATGAGGTTGTCATCAAAAGAAGCATTATCCATCACTCCCTTCATCAGAGCCATGGCAACGGCTCCTTCTTTACCCAAGGGGTGCTCGGTTCCTTTTTCCGCTGCGGTATCTCTCTCAATGCCGATGGCTGTTACAATTTTGTCAATCGCATCTCGAGGAACAGAGAATGCCTCGGTTGGACTAAAAAAATCTTTTTGAACAATGGGGTGATCAAGATTTACCTGAATATTTTTATTAGTAAGTTTCGTTTTGAGTGCTGCTAATATAGCTTCACCCCTGAGAGGGAGCGTCGCTGCCTCTGCTTCCAATGCTTCTAATGTCTTTCCTGTGAGCAGTTTAGCGAAGGCTGTTCTGGTTGCCTCGGTGATTTGCTCTGGTGTTTTGTCAGTAAAATCTACCTTGCGCTGTTCATCAGTAAATGTCTGAACAACTTTGATAAACTGATCCAATGTATGTATTTTAGCTGTATCATATTGGTGTCTATATTGTACTGTAGCTGAGCCAATACCAAGATTTATCGCATTATTAATTTCTGATTCTCCGCTGTCACCTTTTGAAATTCTATTCCCCACTAACCTTAATTTAATGTGTGTGAGGGGCCCTAACAGGTACTCGTTTGTGTTTTCTATCCCGTTCGTCGCCGCTTGTGATGCAACGCCGTCGATTATTCCGCTGGGAAACGCAGCACCTTCAGGGGAATCTTTGACTCTAGGTTCAGCCACCGCATCCGCAGCGGGCGGATTTTCAGCAGTCTTTTTTGCCGCCGCCGCGTTTTCACGAAAGTCTTTGATTTTGTTCTTGAATAAAGTTCCTCCATTCGTTTGAGGATATTTTGTTTCAGCTGCTTCTGTTTTTGTGGCCTCCACCATTTCTTTCAATTCGTCCAGCGTCAAACTATCAGGCAATTTTTCAGCTGGTTTTTCGGATTCCATCATGCTGTGAAGGGCGGTATGAATACCCTCCATGGCGTTGGCTTCTTTAGCATCGCCGACTGTTTGAGCTTTGATTTCTGCCAGATATCTCTGTAATTCTTCTTGAGTAATCGCCATAAAAATGCCCTTTGCATTGAATTCGTTACCCTCTTTATACCCCGCAATTATTACCATTTGATGACAAACAGGTGACATTTGCGCGAAGGCTTGGCATAAGAGCGGGCTTATGACCTCTTCTCGCACCCACATTATCATGCCGCATTGGCCGATTAGCCCGTGGAAACCGCCTGTGGGTGAGCCGCTGGAGCGGATGGCGCGGCTGCTGGAGGCGCTGGGGAATCCGCAGGAAAAACTGCCGCCGGTGGTGCATGTGGCGGGGACTAACGGCAAGGGCAGCACGATTGCCACCATGCGCGCGATTTTGGAGGCGGCGGGATACAAGGTGCACACTTATACCTCCCCCCATATCAAAAAATTTAATGAGCGGATTACTTTGGCGGGGGAAACGATTGCGGATGATGTGTTGTTCGAGCTGCTCGAACGCTGCCGCATGGCGAATGAAGAGCAGGAAATTACGTTTTTTGAAGGCACGACTGCGGCGGCGTTGCTGGCCTTTAGTGAGCATCCCGCCGATGTGTTGCTGATGGAAACAGGGATGGGCGGGTTGCTCGACCCGACCAATGTGGTGGAGAAGCCGAGGCTGTGCGTGATCACCTCCATCTCGCCCGATCATATGGAATATCTGGGCGAAACTCTGGCGGAAATCGCGGTGCATAAAGCGGGGATTATCAAGGCAGAAGTGCCAGTGATATGTAGCTTCCAGCCGCCTGAAGTGTTGGCGGTGATCGAGAAGAGGGCGGAGAAGTCAGAGGCACCCTTGATGATTTACGGCAAGCATTGGGCGGTGCAAAAATCCACTCATGGATTTATTTATGCCGATGCTTATGGGCAGGCGGAATTCCCCATGCCCGCGCTCAAAGGCCCGCATCAGCTGGTGAATGTGGGCAATGCGATTGCGGCACTTTCGCTGCTGGAAGAATTTGACGTGACGGCGGATGCCATTGCCGCAGGCCTGCGCTGGGTGCAGTGGCCGGGGCGGTTGGAGGAGGTGACGGATGAAATACTCTCCGAATACTTGCCTGTGAATTTCTCCGACAACCTCCAAACCGAGCAAGTGCGAGGCGCGAAGCGTGGGGGTATGGGGGAGGATTCCCCCACTGCATGGAATATATGGTTTGACGGTGGGCATAACATGGCGGCGGGGCATGTGCTGAGTGTGGTGGCCGAGCAGGAATGGGCGGATCGACCGCTCTATGTGATTTGTGGCACGACTCGCGGCAAGGCCGTTGCGCCGATGTTATTGCCGCTTAAAGATTTGGCACAAGAGATTTACGCCGTGCCTGTGGCAGCCGAGCCAAAATGCTATACGCCGCAAGAAATTGCCGATCAATGCGACGATGCAGGAATACGCGTGCGCGTGGCGGATTCTGTGGCAGAAGCGGTGGAGGATATTATCGCCAGCGCCGAAACAGCAGGGCGAATTTTGATTTTCGGATCGTTGTATTTGCGGTTAGAGGTGGTGGAGTATTCGGTTTAACTCGCAAAGCGAAACTCAATGCCTATGGCATGAGCGAGTTCGTCAGCGAGGAGGGTGCAGAGTTTGCGACCATCGGCTAATGCCCAAGCAGAATGCGCTTCGTCATAGGAAAAATGCAGGCCGCCGCTGATGGGGGAGGAGAGCCAGAGCTGCTTGCTGGGCAAATGTTTGCTCACCACATATTGTTTGCCGCTGGGCAAAGTGAGGGTGAGCACGCCTTGTTCTACCTCAGCATCTAACAGGCCTTCGGCGTCTTTGGCTTCGATCTCGTCGGTCAGCGCATCGAGATACGCATCCGCAAGGCAATGAAATTGTGAATTTTCTAGCATATAGGCAATTGTCTATTTATACCTTTGGGAAGGTATGTAAACAATAAATAATAGAATCGAATATGGTAGATAAACGCAGCAATCATTCTTCTGGCAGCTTTGGGCGCAAAGGAGAGGTCAAGAGCACTAAAAAGAAAACCAGCAAAAAACCAGTAGGACGTGGCGCGCTGGATAGCGGCACGCGGATGCATCGCTTTGGCAAGCGTTTCTGGGTGGTTTCCTTGTCGCTGCTTTTTACGGGTTCGATTTTAATGCTGGGGGTGTTGGCCTATTTTGCCAAGGATTTGCCTGATATTAGCCAGCTTAAAAGCTTTGACAAAAGCCCTGGGATTCGGGTGTATTCTGCCGATGGGCGGATGCTGGCGAGCTATGGTCAGGTGGTGGGCGAATCGCTGAAATATGATCAATTTCCGAAAGAACTCATCGCGGCAGTGGTGGCGACCGAAGACCGTCGTTTTTTTGATCATTGGGGGATTGATTTACTGGGTATTTTGCGGGCAATGGTGCGCAACGCGCTGGCAGGCGGCGTGGTGCAAGGGGGGAGCACGATTACGCAGCAATTGGCGAAGAATGTGTTCCTTACCGCTGATCGGACGCTGGCGCGTAAATTTCAGGAAGTATTGCTGGCAATTTGGCTGGAAAATCACTTCACCAAAAAAGAGATTCTGGAGCTGTATTTGAACCGTGTGTATCTCGGCGCGGGGAATTATGGCGTGGATGCGGCGGCGTATCACTACTTCAATAAATCGGCGCGTAAACTGAATTTGCAGGAATCGGCGCTGCTGGCGGGATTGCTGAAAGCGCCGTCGCGCTATGCCCCCACGCGTGACCCTGAACTGGCACGCAAACGCACCAAGCAAGTGTTGCTCAATATGGAAGACGCTGATTTGATTGGCGAGAAAGAAGCGGCGCTCGCCATCAGCCATATGACCAGTGATTTGCAATTACGCAAAAGCGATGGCGGCAGTTATCGCTATTTCACCGATTGGGTGGTGGATCAGATTCCGAATTTTGTCGGACGGGTGGATGGTGATTTGGAAGTGCTGACGACCTTTAACCCCACTATGCAATCACAGGCACAAGCCGCGCTGGATAAGGTGATGAGCGGTGAAGGCAAAGCCAAGAATGCCTCGCAGGCAGCGCTGCTTTCAATGGAACCTAGTGGCGCGATCCGTGCGCTGATTGGCGGTGTGGATTACGGCAGAAGTCAATATAACCGAGCGATTCAGGCGCAACGCCAACCAGGGTCTGCGTTTAAATTATTGGTATATCTCACGGCACTGGAGCAAGGTTACATGCCAGATACGCAAGTGAGCGATCGCCCGATTACGATAGGGAAATGGTCACCTAAAAATTATACGGGAGAATATCTGGGCGAGATTCCGCTGCGTGAGGCATTTTATAAATCGGTGAATACCGTGGCGGCGATGATTACCCATAAAGTGGGGCCGCAAAGAGTGGTGCAAATGGCGCGGCGCTTGGGTATTACCTCTAAACTTCTGGCAACGCCTTCGATTGCGCTGGGAACTAACGATGTCACGATATTAGAGATGACCAAGGCCTTTGCACATGTCGCCAATGGGGGGCGCAAAGTAGTGCCTTATGCAATTACCGAAGTGCGATTGAAGAATGGAAAATTGCTCTATCGCCA
>JBILIE010000117.1:0-5743 GCA_044350115.1 Rickettsiales bacterium | reverse complement strand
GTCGAAAGCTTCGAACTGAGTTTTGCTTGCCATTTCAGAAACTTCACGCAGTTGCTCGGAAGTGTTTTTTACAAAGTTTTTAGTGAAATCGGCTTGTTTCGCTGCCGCTTTATCAGGAGCAGAACCGCTCGACATCAAAGTGCGAGAATTGCTGAGCACATCTTCCATATTGTCGCGCATGAAATCAGCGTTGCGACGCGCAATCGCTTGAGCGCCTTCATTCAATGCTTTGCTTGCAGCCGAGAAAGCCTCAATGTTTTTGCGTTGCAGTGTGAAAAATTTGTTCATATCCACTTGTGGTGCCTGAAAGCCTTTGAAAGCGTCCATGTTTTTAAACGCATCTGCGTTAGGAAGTTTTTTAGCGAAGTCTTGGTAAGCTTTGAAAAAATCGTTTTTGAAAAAGTCAGTCATAGGTAATCTCCTTAAGTTTAGATTGTCGCGAATATCTCATGCTTCACTGCACAAGTCAAGCGCTATGTTGCATTGCAACATAGGCTCGATAAGGCATTGCACGCAAGGGGGAATCCTCTTCCTGCGCCTCCCCGCTCCGCGCTTCGCTTTGCTCGGTCTCCCTTAATTTCTGCGGCTAAGGCAGCGCAACAGCCCATAGCCCACTAGGCCAGACAGCGCCGTCCCCGCCAAAACTCCCAGCCGCATTGCGTGTTGCTGCGTTGCAACATCATACGATAATCCGCCAATGAACAGGCTCATGGTAAAGCCGATCCCGCAGAGCACACTCATGGCATAATATTGTGCCCAGCGAGTGTTTTGCGGGAGCTTGCATACACCCAGTATAATCGCTACTGCGCTTGCCAGCATCACCCCGATTTGCTTGCCAAAAAACAGCCCCAGTGCAATGCCCAGTGTAATCGGCGCGCTCAGCATTTCCGCCGAAATCCCCACCAGCGACACCCCTGCATTTGCCAAGGCAAACAGCGGCATAATCGCGAAAGCGACATAAGGATGCAGCGCATGTTCCAGCTTGATAGCGGGTGGGTTTTCATACCCAGTCTTTAAGGGAATAAACATTGCCAGCAATACCCCCGCAATGGTGGCGTGGATGCCCGAGGTGAGAACACAAATCCATAAAAACACGCCCGCTAATAGATACGCCCAAAGCGCGGTCACTTTTTGATGATTCAGCACCCCCAAAATTCCCAAAATTGCCGCCGCAGAAGCCAGCGCGATCAGATTAATCTCTGCCGTATAAAACAACGCAATCACCATCACCGCGATGAGATCATCGATAATCGCAATTGTCACCAGCGTTACCTTGAGTGCTTGCGGCACAAGATTTCCCAGCAATTGCATTACACATAACGCAAAGGCAATATCGGTGGCGGTAGGAATCGCCCATCCCTTCAATGCGTGAGCATCCGCATGGTTACACCATGTAAAAATCAGCGCAGGCACGATCACCCCGCCACAAGCCGCAATGGCGGGCAATAAAAACTGCTGCCGAGACACCAAATACCCCTGCAACCGCTCGCGCTTGAGTTCCAGCCCAATCAGCAGAAAGAATACCGCCATCAGCGCATCATTAATCCAGAAATGAATGCTCAGGCCACCTGCTTTCCACGCCAGCAAAGCGTGCATTAACGACTGCCATGGTGAATGCTCAATCACCAACGCCAGTACAGCGGCGACAAGCAGCATCAGCCCGCCCGCAGCTTCGAGTGCGATAAACTTTTTAATCAAAGAACGTGCCATAGGGGGAATGTATAGCGTCAGCGGGGGTGATTGTCACAACACTTTAAAAATAATAGCGGTCATGGGAGAGTTACTTGAGATAGCCCATTGCTTTGGTGGATGGTATATCCCGTGCTGACAGCCATGATACAACAACAAAATCGGGCAGCAGTCTGGAAGTTCGCCGCTATTTTTGAAGCTTAAGCTACTAGAAAGCTAAAGTTTATTGCACCCCAAGCCCTTCCCTCTTGCCCCTTACGTCTTACCCCTGTATAACCCGCCCAATGTTTAAGAAAATATTGATAGCCAATCGTGGCGAAATCGCCTGCCGTATCATCCGCACTTGCCGTAAAATGGGCATTGCGACGGTCGCGGTTTATTCGGAAGCGGACACTAACGCCCTGCATGTGCGCGAGGCGGACGAGGCCGTGTTTATTGGTCCCTCCCCCTCCCTTCAGAGCTATTTGAACATCCCTGCCCTCGTTCAGGCCATTCAGCAAACGGGTGCGGAGGCAGTTCATCCGGGCTACGGTTTCCTCTCCGAAAAAGCGCACTTTGCGGCGGCGGTCAAAAAAGCAGGCGCAGTGTTTATCGGGCCCGATTCCGAAGCCATCAAACTGATGGGCGATAAAATCGAATCCAAAAAGCTCGCCAAAAAAGCGGGCGTTTCCTGCGTTCCGGGGACGGAAGAAGCCGTAAGCTCACAAGCTGAAGCCGAAGCGATCGTCGCCGAAATCGGTTATCCCGTTATCATCAAAGCCGCAGCAGGCGGCGGCGGCAAGGGAATGCGTGTGGCGCGCGACCACAAGCAACTGATCGACGGCCTAAAATACGCCTCCAGCGAAGCGCAAAGCAGCTTCTCCGACGGTCGTGTGTTTATTGAGAAATATTTCGACAATCCCCGCCACATCGAAATCCAAGTCCTCGCTGATAAATTCGGCAATACCATCGCTTTGGGCGAGCGTGAATGCTCCATCCAGCGCCGCCATCAGAAGATTATCGAAGAAGCGCCAAGCAGTTTTGTCACCGAAGCCATGCGCGCCAAAATGCAGGCGCAATCCGTCGCACTCGCTAAGGCCGTGAATTATTCCACTGTCGGAACGGTCGAGTTTATCGTTGACGATCAGGGCAATTTTTACTTCCTCGAAATGAACACCCGTTTGCAGGTGGAGCACCGCGTCACCGAACTCATCACCAATATCGACCTTGTCGAGCAGATGATCCGCGTTGCCGCTGGCGAAAAACTTTCCATGACCCAAGCCGAGGTGCAATTCCACGGCTGGGCATTTGAATCTCGCATCTATGCGGAAGACCCAAAGCGAGGGTTTTTGCCCTCTACAGGTCGCATCACCCGCTATCAGGAGCCGACGGGCAGCAAGCTCGTCATCGATTCGGGTGTGTTTGAAGGCGGCGAAGTCAGCATGTTCTACGATCCGATGATCGCAAAACTTTGCACCCACTCGGCATCCCGCGAAAAAGCGATCGAATCCATGCAAACGGCTCTGGCAGCCTATGTCATACAGGGCGTCACCACTAATATGGGCTTTTTGCAGGCCGTTTACAGCCACGAACGCTTCCGTACGGGCGAGATCTCGACGAATTTTATCGAACAAGAGTATCCTGAGGGCTTCAGCGGTGCCGAACTCACCACCGAAACTGCCCGTATTTTTGTTGGCGCTGCAGTCTATCTCTATCTTCGCCAAGCTGAACGCGCAGCACAAACCACGCAACAACTCGAAGGCCGCTCTCGCGCTATCGGCTCACGCTGGGTCGTCACCATGGGCGATCAGCAATATCCTATCGTCGTGCGCCCCAAAGAATTCGGCTATGATATCTCGACCGAAGACGAACATATTGTCGTTCGCAGCTCCTATCAATTGGGTAACCGACTGTTTCAAGGCAGTATTAACGGCCACCCCGTCAGCGTCCATCTCCGCTATCGCTCCGACGGCTTTCGTTTAATCTATGCGGGTGCCGAAGCCACCGTCAGCGTCCACACTCCCCGCGTGGCCGAACTCGCGGCGCATATGCCCGAAGTTGTCTATGGCAGCAGCGCCAATCAATTGGTGGCACCTATCGCTGGCCTCATCATCAATGTGCTGGTCGAAGAAGGCCAAGAGGTTAAAGCGGGTCAAGAACTCGTCATTATCGAAGCCATGAAAATGGAAAACGTCATCTACGCCGAACGCGACGTGGTGATTAAAGAAGTGCTCGTCGATAAAAACGAATCCGTTCAGGCCGATCAGGTGTTGTTAGAATTCAAAGAGTAGCGTTCGCCGTTTAAAACCCGCTGCCTAGGCGTTGCAGGACTGTATCCAATTCTTCCAGCGACTCGTAATGCAGGGTGACAGTGCCTTTGGAGCCTGTGTCTGCAATCATCACTTTCATGCCGAGTGATTCGGTCAGCGTTTGTTCTAAGGCTATAATATCGCTATTGCGCTCGCCAGTCGGTTGGTTGTCCTGTTTTGATTTGCCTTTGGCAGTGGCCTTGATTTTAGGCAAATCCTTCAGCGGTGTTCCGCGGGAAATATTCTCGGTTTGGCGGACATTGAGGCCGCGGCTAACCACTTGTTTTGCAATACCTAATGGGTCTTTCGCAGCCATGAGCGCTTTGGCGTGACCCATGCTGAGCTCCCCGCGCTCTAACATTCCTTTAATTTCATCGGGCAAATTAAGAACCCGCAGTAAGTTAGCAATATGGCTACGGCTTTTGCCTAATGTTTTCGAGAGCTCTTCTTGCGTATAGCTAAATTCATCCATCAGGCGTTGATAGCCCTTGCCCTCTTCCAGCGCGTTTAAATCCTGACGCTGTACGTTTTCAATCAACGCCAATTCCAGCGCCTGTTGATCGTCCACATCGCGGATAATGGCGGGAATGGTGATTTCACCTGCTAATTTTGCAGCGCGCCAGCGGCGCTCACCCGCTATAATCTCATATTTTGCGCCACCAGAGGCCTCAATCGGGCGCACTATAATTGGCTGCATAATGCCACTTTTAGTAATCGAATCGGCCAGCTCTTTAATATATTGTTCGTCAAAATTGCTGCGGGGCTGAAACTTTCCACTCTGTACGCTATTAAGCGATAATTCACGCAGACCATTCTTGCCAGAACTATCAGTCACATTAATGCCGTGATCGCTGCTGTAATCATCTGCAATCAATGCCGATAATCCGCGTCCCAATTTTTTTGTTGCTGTCATTGTCATAAATCCTTGATGATAAATTAGGTAATAATAAACTGTGCCTATGCCGCCTGTAATGTTTCAAGCGCTTTTTCGCGCTTTAACACTTCTCGCGCTAAATTAATGTAAGCCCTTGATCCAGAGCACTTTAAATCATAAACCAAAGCGGGTTTGCCGTGGCTGGGCGCCTCCGACATCCGAACATTGCGGGGGATAACGGTTTTATAGACTTGTTCGCCCAGATATTCGCGAACATCATTCTCAATTTGTTCTGTTAGCTTGTTGCGACGATCATACATTGTCAGCACCACGCCATGAATAAAAAGGTTTTCATTCAATCGCCTGCGCACTAAATCAATCGTTTTGATTAAATGGCTGAGGCCCTCTAAAGCATAAAATTCACATTGTAGGGGAATGAGAACAGTATTAGACGCCGTGAGTGCATTGAGTGTCACCAAACCCAAAGAGGGAGGACAGTCGATCAATATATAATCATAATTAATAGAAGATTGCTCAAACGACTGTTTCAATCTATATTCACGATTGCGCATGGTTACCAATTCCAGCTCTGCACCAGAAAGGTCGATGGTGGCGGGGACGATGCTTAATCCTTTAATTTTAGTCGCTTGCGCTGCATCCGCGAGTGCTGCTTCCGACATTAAAAGGTCGTAAGATGTTACTTTGCGGTTGCTGCGCTCGACTCCCAACCCCGTACTGGCATTGCCTTGTGGGTCAAAGTCAAGCAAACACACCTTTTTGCCCACGGCGGCAAGTGCCGTAGCTAGATTCACGGCAGTGGTGGTTTTTCCCACACCGCCTTTTTGATTAACAATCGACATGATTCGAGTCATATTAGGCCTATACTTCAGAC
>JBILIE010000116.1:0-5745 GCA_044350115.1 Rickettsiales bacterium | reverse complement strand
CCGCGAATCACTCGCCATTCATCGGGCAATGGAGATTGCTTCGAGCTTTAAGCCACAATCGAATGTTACGCGCACCCAATGGGCGAGTTATCTCGAAGATATTTATCGCAAAATTTTTGCACGGATTTATGCAGATACGCGAGTGATTTCGCCCGCACAGCAGCTTATCGGATTAGTAGAAGAAAACGAAAAGGCGGTGGAGTTGGGCGAAATTTTTGTCGAATTCACGCAGCAGTTTTTTGATCCTAATGGTTTCTTTAGCCATGCTGACGCAGCGCATGCAGCACCAGAATTGGCGAAGTTGTACCAGCAGCTCATGGCGGCCTCGCCGTTTCCTTACGGCAATAGTTTGGTCACGCGCCTGTTCTTTACATTGATGGGGGAAATGCGAGGCTTCCGCGAAAAACTGGGCGGTATTGATTTTAGGCGTTTGAATAGTGAAGAAGTAGAATGGCTGCGCGGTGAGAAAACAACGCTTGCACAGCTCACTTCTGTGTTTCTGGCGGCAATGCATCGCCAGCGAGATCCTGTCTATCCTGTGCAACTCGCGCATTATCCCTATTGGTCGGACAACACCATTTCGCTGCACGGGATGCGGTTTTTGCAACTTTCTTCGCGTTCGCGTGCAGTAAATTTATGGCAAATATGCGAGCCAGAAGCGGTGATTGTACTTTCCAATGGAAAATTGGTGTTGCGCGGTGTGTTTACGCAATTGCTGGAAAAATATCAGCAAACAGGCGGCCTGATGGGTAAATGGAAAATCCCAAAATCCGCGTGGATTGGCGAGTTGCAAGGCGTGGAAGCGAAATTTAAAACACCGCATTTTGTGGATTATCAAGATGTATCGGAAGCGGCACCTCCGATATGTTTAAGTCTGCATCCCTTCACGCATCTCAGTTACGCGCAACATAAGCGTTTGGAGCATTATCTGCGTAATGAATATGCGGCGGATGTGATGGCGCTAAAAGACAAAAAACTGCTTAAACAGGTGGTAGAAAATTTAGCAGATTCGCCGCAAGCGGTGGAGATGATAGAGATGGCGGCAGAGCGCATACGCCTCATTGCCAAATCTCTGCGCGAGAGTATAGAGGCTGAAATCAACGCCAAGCCACTCGCTGTGTGCAAGAAAGGTAAACCACGATTAGTGATGACGATGGGCGGGTCGGGTTCTGGCAAGAATTCTAACCAGTATTTTAATACGCATTTCAAAACGCCAGAGCGCGAGATTAAGCCTGAATATGTATTTGCCTCGCTTGATGAAGGCCGCCCGAATAGCGATATTTATCATGTGCTGATCGCCGCAGGGCATCATGCAGATGATTATGAGGCGGTGCATCTCTGGGCGGATACGCGCCGCAACTGGTTATGCGAGGTCGCACGCGCCAAACGCATGAATGTGCTTTATGATGGCTCTGGTGTGGAATATGCAGGGCGTTATGACGCGATTGTGAAAGCCTTTGCCGATGCGGGTTATACCACGGAAGTAGCAGCGGCAGATTGCATGTTGCTGGTGCCAGAAGCTCGGCGCGAACAATTCCCACAAACGGCGATTGATCGTATCATCAGCCGTTCGGGTAAGGCCTATAATCACTATCGTACGCTCCCTTGGCGGATTGCGATTAATAAGCACATCGGATTCCCCGCTTCGCTATTAGCGGCTTTTCAGGATACGAATTTAGACAAGCTTGTATTGGTGGATAATGCAGGGAAGGCGAAGGAAGATAAGGTCATCGCCGAATTGTTTAAAGTAAGTGACGCACAACTTAAAAAGCTCAAAAAAGCAGAATCTCTGCTGCAAATATTAGATAAAGAAAAACTGCTGCCTTATGGCCGCAGCGTGCAGGAAATTGACGAGAAAAACACAGGTTTTCTGGCCGCACGGATACAGGGCAAGAATCATTTATTGGTAATTGCGAATATTGAACGCTTTATTGATGTGTTAGAAAAAGGCCAGCTTAACCCCAATGCACATGGCGAACAAGCGCTGGCATGGCTCAAGCGCACCGCCTCTTTTCTCATTGATCGTATTGATAAACCAGAGGGAATTTCAACGGTTCCGCCTAAAGTCCCTACAAAACAGGCAAAAAATAAAGATGCCCCGCGCTCGAATTATCTGCGTCTCAACAGTGGCGAAGTCTAATTTTCTGTGATAATTCTCTGCCAGCAACCAAGGGGATAATATGGGGCTGAGCGTGACTAAATTATTATTGATTCTGTTAATTGTACTGGTGGTGTTTGGCGCGGGTAAGCTGCCAAAGATTATGGGCGATGTTGGCAAGGGCGTGAAAGCCCTGCGTGACGGGCTGAAAGACGACGACGTTGAAACCAAACCCACTGCCGAAGTGCAAATTCCGGTGAACAAAAAAGAAGATGTTTGATATCTCACTGGGCGAAATGGCGCTGATTATGGCGGTGGCCGTGTTGGTCATTGGCCCCAAAGAGCTACCCACGGTGATTAAAAAAGTGACGGGGTGGATTAGGCAATTGCGGGCGATGGCGCAGCAGATCACTGATCAATTTAGCGATGTGGCAGGCATGGACGAAATCCAAAAGCTGCGGCAGGAATTGCAGGAGCAAGCTAAATTCATCCGCGATGCGGAGGGAAATCTCTACCGTACTTATGATATTTCCGACATGATGCCGCCGCCACCCATTGAGGACAAAAAAAATGGCGAGTGACGAGATGGAGTCTTCGCGTGCGCCGTTGGTGGAACATCTCATCGAGTTTCGCAAACGTCTGGTCTATGCGACAATTGCGTGGATGGTGGGCTTTGCCATCAGCTATTTTTTTATCAATGAGATTTATGGGTTTTTGATGCAACCGCTGGCGGATGCCACGCCGCATGGCGAAGAACGCCGCCTCATTTACACTAGTCTGCCTGAAACTTTTTTGACTTATATTAAGCTATCGGCATTTGCGGGATTATTCCTCGCTTTCCCTGTCATTGCGGCGCAGATTTATGGCTTTCTTGCCCCCGGTTTATACAAAAAAGAGCGGCGAGCTTTGTTGCCTTATCTGGTGATTTCGCCGCTGTTGTTTGTGGCGGGGGCGGCGCTGGCGTATTATCAAGTTTTTCCGCTGGCGTGGAAGTTTTTCCTCAGCTTTGAAAGTGGGGCAGGGGCGATGCCGATGCCGATTACGCTGGAAGCAAAAGTGTCCGATTATCTCTCGCTAGTGATGCAATTGTTGGTGGCGTTTGGCCTGAGTTTTCAGATGCCGATTATCCTGACTTTGCTGGCTCAGATGGGCATGGTGAAGGTCGAGAACCTAAAAAAAGGCCGCCGTTATGCGCTGGTGATTATTGTGATTGTGGCGGCAGTGCTCACCCCGCCCGATGTCTTCAGCCAAATCGCGCTGGCAGTTCCGCTTTACCTGCTTTATGAAGTGTCTATCATCTCCTGTAAAATGATTGAGAAGAAGAAATCCGATGCATGATATTAAACTAATTCGTACCAACCCTGATGCTTTCGATGCTGGACTGAAGAAGCGTGGTCTGCCACCGCAATCGGCAGAGTTGATCGCGCTGGATGAAGCAAAACGTGCCCGACTTACGCAGCAACAGGATTTGCAGGCCGAGCGTAACAAAGTGGCAGCCGCGATTGGTGCCAAGAAAAAAGCAGGTGAAGATGCCACCGCTGAAACCGCACGCGCCAATGAGATTAAAGAAGCAATACAAAAGCTGGATGCCGAGCTGGAAGGTGCGGATGCACTAACGGATGCCCTCAGCCGTATCCCCAATCTCCCTGCTGACGATGTGCCGTTGGGTGCGGATGAGGCAGGCAATGTAGAAATCCGCAAATGGGGCACACCCAAAACCATTGAAAATGCCAAACAGCATTTTGAAATTGGTGAACAGCTTGGCATGATGGATTTTGAAGCGGCGGCGATGCTTTCTGGTGCGCGCTTTGTGGTGCTCAAAAAACAACTGGCGCGGCTGGAGCGCGCGCTGGCGAATTTCATGCTGGATTTGCATACCCAAACGCATGGCTACGAAGAAATCATCCCGCCATTTATGGTGAAAGCACCCGCACTTTATGGCACAGGGCAGTTGCCGAAATTTGAGGAAGATTTATTCAAAACCACCACCGATCATTACCTCATTCCCACTGCCGAAATTCCCCTCACCAACCTCGTGAATGATAAAATTCTGAGCGAGAAAGAACTGCCACTGCGGATGACGGCCTATACGCCCTGCTTCCGCTCCGAGGCGGGTTCCGCAGGGCGTGACACGCGCGGGATGATCCGCCAGCATCAATTCACCAAAGTGGAACTCGTCAGCATCGCCCATCCCGACACTTCCGAAGCCGAACATGAACGCATGACGGCAGCGGCAGAGGAAGTGCTGAAGCGCCTTGATCTGCCCTATCGCGTGATGTTGCTTTGCACCGGCGATATGGGTTTCGGTTCACGCAAGACTTACGATATTGAAGTATGGTTACCAGGGCAGGGGATGTATCGCGAGATTTCTAGCTGCTCCAATTGCGGCGATTTCCAAGCCCGCCGTATGAAAGCCCGTTTCAAGCGCGAGGGCGAAAAACAAACCGAATTTGTGCATACGCTGAATGGCTCGGCACTCGCCGTCGGTCGTACGATGGTGGCGGTGCTGGAGAATTATCAGAATGCTGATGGCAGCGTGACCATCCCTAACGCGCTGCGCCCGTATATGGGCGGGGCGGAGAGGATTGGGTGATCTCCGTCATTGCGAGGAGCATAGCGACGTGGCAATCTAGATGCGCGGCAGTAGGCTGGATTGCTTCGGCGATGCCTCGCAACGACAACAGAAATGAAAGACAATAATGACACCCACTTTCCGCAAAATCACTGACTGGTCGAACATACGCATCCTCGTTACTAACGATGATGGTATCCATGCGTCTGGTCTGAAGGTCATCGAAGAAATTGCGCGCAAACTTTCGCCGCATGTTTGGGTGGTGGCACCTGAGGTGGAGCAGAGCGGGGCAGGGCATAGTTTGAGTTTACATGCGCCATTGCGTCCGCATCAGCTTGACGATAAGCGTTGGATGGTGCGTGGCACACCCACCGATTGCGTGTTATTCGCCTATGAAGTGGTGATGGAGCGCAAGATTGATCTCGTGCTTTCGGGCGTGAATCGTGGTTCGAATGTGGCGGAAGATATTACCCATTCGGGCACGATTGCGGCGGCGATGGAGGGGACGCTTTGCGGCGTGCCTTCGATTGCGATGAGCCAAGCGTTTTCGATGTGGGACGCGCAACCGACCGTGCAATGGGATGTGCCGCGTTTGCGTGGCGAAGAAATTGTGCGCAAGATTATGGAAGTGGGCATTCCCGAGGGCATCTTGATGAATGTGAACTTCCCCGATTGCCCTCCCGCAGAATGTGGCTCCATTAAAATGGCACCCACAGGGCATCGTCAACACGGCAAACAATTGGATGTGCGCCAAGACCTCAAAAGCCGCCCCTATTATTGGATTCACTGGGGGGCGGCAGAGGAAGATCTGTTGCATTCCAGTTCAGATTTAGCCTGCATGGCAAAAAAACACATCAGCATCACCCCCATTAACCTTGATTTAACTGACTATGTGGTAATGGAAGTTATGCGAGAGCATTTTGAGGGGTAGCCGCTAGGGCGACCCGAATGGTCTCTGATGGTGGGTATTTAGATGGTAAAGCATGTTACTGATGATGGATTGTATAGTGGTAAGGATGTTGCGGCACTGGCGACAAAAATATGGAATGAGGAAATAAAGCCAGAATTGGCTATA
>JBILIE010000114.1:0-5780 GCA_044350115.1 Rickettsiales bacterium | reverse complement strand
CCGCTGTCATCGGCGTGCATGAATGGGAAAAGAAATATACCCGCCAATTTGTGCTGCAATTAGAACTGGAATACGATGCGAGCATGGCTGCGGCGACCGATGAAATTACCTATGCAGTGAATTATACAGCGGTAGAAGCGCGGTTGATGCAACTCGCCGCCTCGCACCCATGGCAGTTGATTGAAACACTGGCAGAATCTGCCGCGACGATGGTGCTGGAAGATTTCCCTACTGTGAGTATGGTCGCGCTCACCATCGAAAAACCACAAGCGTTACACCACAGCGAATCAGTAAGCGTGACAACAAGAAAATATCGCGTAAATCATTAACTCACTTATTGATTGGGGAATTCTCCCCAAACCCCACGCTCACGCGCCTCACACTTGTTCGGGCAAAGATCAAAACATTATTAAGGAGAATATATCATGCAAGGTAAAACAGCCCTCATCACCGGTTCCACCAGCGGTATTGGCCTTGGCATGGCGCGCTGTTTTGCGAAAGCGGGTGCAAATATCATTTTGAATGGCTTTGGCTCAGAGGCCGAAATTCAGGCCGTGCAAAAAGAGATTGAAGCACTGGGCGTGCAGGTGATGTTTTCGGGCGCGGATATGAGCAAGCCAGAGCAAATTAAGCAACTCTGCGATGATGCGCTGGCAAAATTTGGTGCGGTGGATGTGCTGGTGAATAATGCTGGGATTCAGCATGTTGCTCCTATCGACGAATTCCCGCCCGAGAAATGGGATGCGATTATTGCAATTAATTTGTCATCGGCATTTCACCTCTCGCGCTTGCTGATACCCGCAATGAAAGCCAATAAATGGGGGCGGATTATTAATGTCGCCTCGGTGCATGGGCTGGTGGCCTCGCCCTTTAAATCGGCCTATATCTCCGCCAAGCATGGCATTGTGGGTATGACCAAGGCCGTGGCGCTGGAGGTGGCGCCATTCGGTATTACCTGCAACGCTATTTGCCCTGGTTATGTACTTACGCCGCTAGTGGAAAAACAAATTCCCGATCAAGCTAAAACGCATGGGATCTCTGAGCAGGAAGTGAAAGAAAAAATCATGCTCGCTAATCATGCGATTAAAGACTTTGTGTCAGTGGATGATTTAGCGCAATCGGCACTCTTTTTATGTGCAGATTCCTCTAAGATGATCACGGGGATTGCATTGCCAGTTGATGGCGGCTGGTCGGCACATTAATCATTGGGGACAGCTTGTTCTTGAAAGAACCACCTATGGGTGTACATTTGAAAAAAAAGCACGCATAGGTAGTGTATGGGGATGCCAGAAATCAGAAAACCAAATAAGAGCAGTTTTGCCTTTTGGGCGATTTTTCTGTTCGCAGTGCCTTATTTGGCCTCTATTTATATGCTGCTCGACAATATTAATAATCGTATTTTGTTTATCGAAAGCGAGAATGTAGGGCTTGCCCTCCATCAGAAAATAAACGATCTGTGCCGCGATTTACAGAGTGAGCGAGAAAAAGCTTATTTGTTAGCCTATGGTTTTCTCAATCAAGGTCAAAACGTAATATCTGCACAAAAACAGGTGCTTCTTTCAGTTCAAGCAGTGGATGTTTTGCAGAAAGAAATCCAAGATACACTCAAAGTGGGGAATGAGTGGCGGTTGCTTAAACAGGAAATTATTGAGCTACAAGGGCAGCAAGCGAAGGGAGGGAAAACGCCGAGTGAGACGCTTATAGCTTATACCCACTTGCTTTCAGATGTATATTTGCTTTCGCGCCAAGTGGTTGATAATTCTAACCTGATTCTCGACCCAGAATTGGATAGTTATTATCTAATGGATCTCTCTACACGAGCTATCCCGTTATTGGATGAAATGGTGGGGAGAACCGCCTCGCGATTGATTAGTTATATTGCAGGGAAAAATGCGACAGAGCAAGACGAACATCAGGTGATTGGTGCCAAAAATGGTTTGCAATATCTGCAAACAGAGTTTGTGCGTGATTTACAAATGGTGGTTCATAACAACCCATATCGCGCTGTCGAATTGCAGGAAACGGGAAGAAACGCAGTTAATGTATATACGCAATTTTATCAGATGATGGATGGAGTAGAAGAAGATAACCTTACTGTGACAATTGTAGAGCATGGCGCAGAAGATGTTGCTAGGCTCTCTACAAAAACGTCTCATGCATTCTTAAAGTTGTATTCTCAAACCACCATCATGTTAAAGGCGATTCTTGATGATAGATTGGAGGGATTGCACGCACGCAAACTTCAGGTGATTTTCTTTGCAATCATGGCCTTTACCGTGGCGATGGCTTTATTTACTTGGGCATATCGTAATCTGGTGCAGAAAGATGAGGTGGAGGCTGCAAGGCTGATTTCTACGATCATGCAGACGGTGTTGGATGCGATTATCACCATCAATGCACAAGGAGTTGTTGAAGGATTCAACCCCGCAGCAGAAAAAATATTTGGATATACGGCAGAGGAAGTGATTGGCAGAAATATTAAAATGCTAATGCCTGATCCGCATCGCTCCGCGCATGATAGTTATTTGCAGCAATACGGCCTGACGGGAAATATGCATGTTGTGGGGCAAGTGCGTGAGCTTTTTGGGCAGCGTAAAGATGGCACTATTTTCCCGATTGAGCTGGGAGTGAATCAATTTATACGCGGCAATAAAATAGCCTTTGTGGGGAGTATCCGTGATATCAGCGCTCGCAAAGAGGCGGAAGTTAAGCTGGAAAGCTATGCACATGATATGGAGCTAAAAAATATCGAACTGCATCAGGCAAAAGAAGGTGCCGATAAAGCGAATCAGCTAAAATCAGAGTTTTTAGCCACGATGAGTCATGAAATTCGTACTCCTATGAATGGGGTGATTGGGATGACAGAATTGCTACTTGATTCCGACTTGCAGGATGAACAACGGCAGAATGCGCGTGCAATTATGAATTCAGCAGATTCGCTGATGGAAATTATTAACGATATTCTCGATTTTTCAAAAATTGAATCGGGGAAATTACGACTGGAATTGATTCCCTTTGATTTTAAAAAAATGAGTGCAGAAACACTTAATCTCATGGCACTGCGTGCGCGTGAGAAAAACATTGCGCTGAAGTTGGACTATCAAGCGGAAACAGAGGAAAACTCGTATGTTGGCGATCCTACGCGTTTAAAGCAAATTATGATTAATCTGTTGAGTAATGCCATTAAATTCACTCATCAGGGAAGTGTTGAAATGCTGGTGGAAGAGCAGCATGAAGTGGACGGGCAGGCAAGTATCAGGATTGCGGTAAAAGATAGCGGTATTGGCATTCCGCAGGCCGCGCAGGAAAAGCTATTTCAGAAGTTTCAGCAGGGTGATGCTTCCACCACCCGTAAATATGGTGGCACAGGTTTGGGTTTAGTAATCTGCAAACAATTGGCCGAGATGATGGGAGGGGAGATTGGTTTTGAGAGCAAAGAGGGGGAAGGTTCTACTTTCTGGTTTACAGTGAATCTTTCAAAATGTTGCGCTTCTCCCTTGCCTGAATTGATTAATACGCGGCAACCAGCAACTCATGCCGTTACAAAATCGGAACCGTTGATCTTATTAGTAGAAGATAACCCCGTGAATCAAGCCATTATGAAAAAGCTTTTGGCGAATCAGGGGATGCAGGTGGTATTAGCTGAAAATGGCGCAGAAGCGCTCGAGAAAATTCAGGCACAGAAATTTTCTCTGATCTTCATGGATTGCCAAATGCCAGTGATGGACGGTTATGAGGCCACGCAGAAGTTCCGTGCAATGGTGGCAGAAGGTAAGGTTGCGCAATGCCCAGTGATTGCGCTCACCGCTAATGCGATGGCGGGCGATAAAGAGAAATGTTTGGCAGCGGGGATGAATGATTATCTCTCCAAACCTGTTCGGAAAGAGCATATAGCGGCGGCATTAGAAAAATGGATAGGGTCTAATTCTTCTTCCGTAGCTTGAACTGCTTTGCCCAACCAGGGCGATGCAATTGATTGGGGCGGGTCATGCTGAGCGCATCGGCCTCCACATCTTCCGTAATCACGCTACCTGCGCCGACGATTGCGTTATTGCCGATTTCGACAGGTGCTACCAATGCGGTGTTGGATCCCACAAAGGCATGATCGCCCACAACGGTGAGATATTTATCAAAGCCGTCGTAATTGCAGGTGATGGTGCCCGCGCCGATATTGGCTTGTACTCCGATATGCGCGTCGCCGATATAGCTTAAATGGTTCACTTTTGCGCCTGCGCCGAGTGTGGCTTGTTTGATTTCCACAAAATTGCCCACGCGCGCTTTTTCGCCAATATCGGCACCGGGACGCAAGCGAGCGAAAGGCCCAATAGCGGCATTCGCGCCGATAGTCGTTTTTTCCAGATGTGAAAAGGCGCGGATGCTCACACCGCTAGCGACTGTCACGCCAACACCGAAAAACACTTGCGGCTCTACCGTTACATCGGAATCTAATTGCGTATCAAAAGAAAAATAAACGCTGGCAGGATCAAGCAATGTCACTCCGTTTTCCATCGCTGAAAGGCGAAGACGTTGCTGGATAATTTGCTCTGCTTCTGCCAGTTGTGCACGGTCATTCACACCCATCAAATCTTCTTCGGGCGCTTCTACCACCACGCAAGAGAGTTTATCTACTCGCGCAAATTCGACTAAGTCGGTGAGATAGTATTCGCCTTTGGCATTGTTATTGGTGAGCTGCCCCAACCATTTGGGTAAATATTCAGCGCGCATCGCCATTACACCCGAATTGCAGAGATCAATTTGTTGTTCGGCAGGCGTCGCATCTTTAAACTCGACAATCTTTTCCAACTCGCCGTTTTCATTGGTGATGAGGCGACCATAAGCCGCAGGGTCGCAAGGGCGCATTCCCAGTACCGCAAGTCCAGCATTGGTTTTGAGTAATGTTTCGTGCATCAGGCTCAGTGTTGCAGGGCGAATTAGCGGTGTATCGCCATACAACACGAACACTACGCCCTCAAAGCCTTCCAGCGCGGGGAGGGCGGCGCGCACCGCATCGCCTGTGCCTGATTGGTTGTGCTGAATCGCAATCTGCACATTAGCGGCGATACCTTTAGCATATTCCGCAACATTATCCATCGCAGGAGCGGTGACCATAATCATCCGCTCTGGCGAAAGTGCTTCCACCGCAGTTGCCATCGCATGTCCCAGCATCGGACGGCTGGCAATGGCATGCATTACCTTAGGCAATGTGGATTTCATCCGCGTGCCTTTTCCTGCGGCGAGAATCACACAGGCGGTGGCGTTATTTCTCATGGCATTTGCTCCGTAAAAAGGCTATTTTATTGCTCTATCACTAAGAAAAAACAGGATCAATGCAATGAATTTATTACTCATCTCGGCGGCTGTTACCATTTTTCTGCTTTTTGCTTTAGCAGTGGCACAGTTTGTCGCCGCTCGCCGTCAGCAACAGCAATCCAGCGATCTGCGTGAAGAATTTGCGCGCAAGGATGCAGAACGTCAGTTTCTCGCCGATCAATTAGACAAGCTGGAACCACAATTAGAAAACACACGCCGTGAGCTGGAAGCGTCTCGGCAAGCCGAACAACTCGCACTACAAAAAGTGCAACATGCCGAAGCCGCCCGCAAAGAATGGGAACTGCAAAAGCAGGAATTTGAGAAAATGGCGCGGTCGTCGGTGATGGCGGTAGGGCAGGAACTTTCGAGCAAATTATTGGCGGATCACAAGCGCGAAGCAGCGGAAGTGAAAGAGACCTATAAAAAAGAAAAGCAGGAAGAAAACCTAAAAATTCAGGAACATTTGAAGC
>JBILIE010000115.1:0-5780 GCA_044350115.1 Rickettsiales bacterium | reverse complement strand
TGCAAACTGGTTGCGAAAGATTATCACTCATTTCAAGCAATGAGAATCACTCGCAACAAAAAAGGATACTTGATCATGAAAAAAGCTCTGTTTCTTGCAGTCGCCCTCCTCTGCACTCCCGCAGTCGCGGCAGACGAATTTACGATTGTGATTAAAGATCACCACTTCACCCCCGCGACGCTCGAAGTGCCGGCGGGCAAAAAAATTAAGCTGGTGGTAGAGAATCAGGATTCTACACCAGAGGAGTTTGAAAGCCATGATTTCCACCGCGAAAAAATTATCAGCGGCAACAGCAAAGCCGTGCTTTTCGTGGGCCCCCTCAAAAAAGGCACCCACAAATATTTCGGCGAATTTCATTCCAAAACCGCCAAAGGTGTTTTGGTCGCGAAGTAACTTTTGAATGGGGTGCTCCCCAAACCCCACGGCTTCGCCGCCTCGCCTTGCTCGGTTATCCATTCACCCTTCACTAATCACCCATTACTATGCTTTCCACCGCCATTGTCATCTTTCGTGAAGCTTTTGAAATCGCACTTATCCTTGGCGTGGTGCTTGCTGCCACGCGTGGGCTGGCGGGGCGCAATGCCTATGTCTGGGGCGGGTTTGCCGCAGGCGCGCTGGGTGCGGCGAGCATCGCCTTATTTATGGATGTCATTTCGTCGGGTATGGAAGGTTTGGGGCAGGAGCTCATGAATGCGTGTATCTTATTCACCGCCGCTTTCTTCATCGGCTGGACGGTGATTTGGATGCGCACCCATGCGCGGGAGATGGTTGGAAAAATCAAATCCGTTGGCAAAGCGGTGGCGGAAAATCGGATGCCTTATATGGCGCTTGCTGCGGTGATTGGTCTTGCCGTGCTGCGTGAAGGCGCAGAGATTGCGTTGTTTACTTACAGCATGGTCGCCACCGGCAAAGCGGTGAGCGATATTATCTTCGGCGCGATGCTGGGGGCAGCGGCGGGGTTTGCGCTCGGCGCCGTGCTGTATTTTGGCCTGATTAAAATCCCCACCCAGCATCTTTTCACCGTCACCAGCGCGTTGTTGACTCTGGTGGTCTGCGGCCTCATGGCGGTGGGGGCGGGTTTTCTTGTTTCTGCGGGGTATTTCTTTGATTATTCCGACACATTGTGGGATAGCAGCGCGCTTCTTGCGGAAAACTCGTTGCTGGGGCAAACGCTGCATGTGCTGATTGGCTATATGGAACAGCCGATGCTGATTCAGGGCATTTTTTATGGGGTGACTTTCACCGCCATCACCGGACTCATCTGGCTGCTAGAGCGACCCAAGAAAGTGATTCAGCAAGGCGTTGCTGCTTAGGCTTGCTGTCATTGGCGTTGCGCTTTAAAGAGGGGGGTATGACACACAGCCCCAAAAATACCGCAGTGCTTATCTCTGGCAATGGCAGCAATCTGCAGGCTTTGATTGATGCCTGTGCTGCGCCTGATTTTCCCGCACGGATTGGTTTGGTGATTGCTAATAAAGCGACCGCCGCAGGGCTGGAACGTGCGCGCAAGGCAGGGATTCCCACACAAATCATTTCGCATGCGGAATACTCCAGTCGCGAGGCCTTCGATGCGGCACTCCATCAATCCCTTGCCGCCGCCAAGATAGACCTCGTCTGCCTTGCGGGGTTTATGCGGATTCTCACACCTGATTTTGTGCAGCAATGGCAGGGGCGAATGCTCAATATCCACCCCTCGCTCCTGCCCAAATATAAGGGGCTGAACACCCATGCCCGCGCTTTGGAAGCGGGGGATACTGAAGCGGGCTGCACCGTGCATTTTGTGGTGCCGGATTTAGACGCAGGCACCACGATTTTGCAAGCTTCCGTCCCCATTTTGAGTGGTGATACGGCGGAAATTCTTGCCGCCCGCGTACAAGCGGAAGAACATAAGATTTACCCTCAGGCGCTTAAGCTACTGGCACAGGGCGATCTTGCGCTTTAATCCCTTCTGGCATAATTGTTGCAATGCCAGTAGTTGAATAACTATCTTTGCACCTCCAACCGAGCAAGGCGAGGCGCGAAGCGTGGGCCAATCTTCGGGAAGAGGGGGGGAGGATTCCCCAGCGCACGAAGTGGAATGAATATAACTAATTAACAAACAAAGAGGCCTCCCCTATGGCAACGCTCAACGGTACCGCAAATGCAGACACCCTCGCAGGCGGGATAGACGACGACATCATTCGTGGTGCGGCAGCGGCCGATTTGCTCACAGGCGGTGCGGGGAATGATACGATTTATGGGGCGACCGCCGCAGTAGATTCTGTCGATGGGGCGGATACTATCGATGGCGAGGATGGTGCCGATTTGATCTACGGCAATGCGGGTGCGGATTCCATCACGGGCACGGCAGGGAATGATCTGGTCTTTGGCGGCCTTGGAGCAGATGTCATTAATTACATCGGCTCAGCAGATGCGGCAACCCTCAACGGTAATGACGGCAATGATATTATCACCGGTGGTACGGGTAACGATATTCTCAAGGGCGGTAACGATACAGATAGCCTCACCGGCGGTGCAGGAAGTGATACGATTTTCGGCGGTGCAGCGCCTGTAGATACCACCGACGGTAAAGACACGATCGATGGCGGCCTCGGCAGTGATTTGATCTATGCCAATGCGGGCGACGACATTATCACTGGCTCGGCAGGTAATGACACCATTTATGGCGGCGCAGGCAAAGACACCATCAACTATTTTGGCAATGACGATAGTGCTGACTTCTGGGGTAATGACGGCGACGACACCATCACGGGCGGCACACAGGCCGATGTCATTCGCGGGGGCGCAGGCAAGGATTTTCTGCTCGGCAATGAGGGTGACGACACCATCTACGGCGCAGAAGGTATCAACGGCGCGATCGACGATAACGACCGTATCGACGGCGGCTCAGGCAACGACCTTGTTTATGGTAATGCAGGCAACGACACAATCACTGGCTCTAGCGGTGGCGATACGGTGCATGGTGGCAATGGCAATGATGTGCTCGATTTTTCGTCCAGCGCCAGTGCTGTTGCGCTCTTTGGCGGTGATGGCACGGATGTGATCAGCGGCGGCGATAATTTTGATTATATCCTCGGCGGCGCGGATGCCGATGTGCTGACGGGGGGCGATGGCAACGATCGTTTCGTTTACGAAACCATTTATCAATCCACCGCTACCGCCAGCGATGTCGTCACCGACTTTGAAAACACCACCCCGCTGCTTTCCAACCGCGATTTTTTTGATCTGCGCGGGCTTGGCTTCACAGGGATTGTTGCGGGAGCCGCCAGCGGTACTGATCTCGGTTATGAGGTGCTGGGCACCTCCACCGTCATCAATGACGAAGCAGGTATTTTCAGAATCACCCTCACAGGCGTGTTCACGTTGACAGAGGCCGATTTTATCTTTGTGTAAACCCCCTCGCTTTTGTCTGCAAAACAATGTATATTGTGACTAGTTTTTAGCCCCTTTGCAGGAGAATCCATGGCTACTTTTACAGGAACAGACGCAGCGGATACCCTTGCAGGTGGTGCAGAGGCGGATACCATTATCGGCAAGCTGGGTTTAGACGTGCTGACGGGCGGCGAAGGTAATGACACGATCTATGGTGGCAGCGGCATCACGGATGTGCTCGATAGCGCCGATACGATTGGCGGCGGCGGAGGTAACGACCTCATCTACGGCAATGCAGGCAGCGATAGCATCACGGGCGCAGCAGGCAGCGATACTGTGCATGGCGGTGTGGGCGACGATACCATTATCTACACCGCAGCCGCGCTCGCACAGGAATTGCGTGGTGGCGAAGGCGACGACGGTATTGCCAGCGGATCTGGCGCGGACAACCTCTTTGGTGGCCTTGGTTCAGATTTTGTTAGCGGTGGCGACGGCAATGATTCCATTTACGGCGGCCAAGGCATTGTCAGCCCGCTCGACGGCAGTGACACAATCGACGGCGGCAATGGTAGCGACCTCATTTACGGCAATGCGGGCAATGATGTCATCAGCGGTGATGCGGGCAATGATACGGTCTATGCAGGCCTCGGCAATGATTCCGCCAACTACGCCACTAATACGGCCGCGCTCTTGCTTTACGGCAATGGTGGCGCCGATACGCTCACAGGCGGTTCTGGCAACGACACGCTCTATGGCGGCGATGGGGTAAACAGCCCCGTGGACGATGCCGATATTCTCACAGGCGGTGCGGGGGCAGATGTTATTTATGGCAATGGCGGCGCGGATACGCTCGCGGGGAGCAATGGCGCAGACACCCTCACGGGTGGCGGCGGCAGTGATCGCTTTGTATTCTTCGCCACCGCCGATTCCACATTGCTCGCCAGCGATCGCATTACCGACTTCGGGCATCTGGTGGATGTTATCAGCGTGATCGGCATGGGCTTTACGGGTATTGCCCAAGGCCCTGCCAGCGGCACTACATTAGGCTTTATTTATAGCGGTGGCGACACCATCATCAACTCGGCAGCGGGTAATTTCTCGGTTGCGCTTTCTGGCACCATTACGCTCACCAATGCCGATTTCCTTTTCATTTAATCACTCACCACGAGCCATCATGAACCTCAATACACAAATCGCCGCCGAACTCGATAAACTCCGGAGTGCTGGCACACTCAAACAATTCAACTTTCTCGAAACCCCCATGGCACCCGAAGTAACGATGGCGGGTAAGGGCGAAAAGCTGGTCTTGTCGTCCAATAATTATCTGGGGTTGTCGAATCATCCTGACGTGATCAAAGCAGGGGTGGATGCACTGAAAGCCTATGGTGCGGGCACGGCTTCGGTGCGGTTTATCTGTGGCACTTTCTCGATTCATCACCAGCTGGAAGCTGCGCTGGCGCGGCTGCACAGCAAGGAGGCGACGCTGACCTATGTTTCCTGCTGGACAGCGAATGAAGGGCTAATCCCCACGCTGGCAGGGGCAGAGGATGCGCTGATTTCCGACGCACTCAACCACGCCTCGCTGATTGATGCCTGCCGTTTGAGCAAAGCCAAACGCAGCATCTACAAACATTCCGATATGGCCGATCTTGAAGCGAAGCTGCAAGAAGCGCAAGGCAGCCGCCGTATTTTCCTGATCACCGACGGCGTGTTCAGCATGGAAGGCTCGATCGTTAACTTGCCCGAAGTGGTCGCTTTGGCGCGCAAATACAACGCCAGCATTATCCTCGACGATTCCCACGGCGTGGGCGTGATGGGCAAAAACGGGCGCGGCACCGCCGAATATTTCGGTCTGGAAAACGAAGTCGATATTATTACGGGCACACTCGGCAAAGCCCTCGGCGGCGCGGCAGGTGGCTATGTTGCCGCCAGCCAGCCCGTGATTGATTATCTGCAACAGGTTTCACGCCCGCAACTCTTCTCTAACGCTTTGCCGCCGACGGTGGCCGCCTCCTCGCTCAAAGCCGTCGAGATTTTAGAGGCTGAACCTGAGCGTGTGGCCCAGTTGCACAAGCTGGTAGCACAAATGCGTGACGGCCTTAAAGCGCGAGGCTTCCACCCGCTCGAAGGCCCCTCTGCCATCATTCCGCTTATCGTCGGCGAAACCTCTTTCGCCATCAAAATGAGTCAGGAAATGCTGGCCGAAGGTATTTTCATCACGGGCTTCGGCTTCCCTGTCGTGCCAGAAGGTGAAGCGCGCTTACGCATCCAAATCTGCGCTAGCCTCACCCCCGCCCAAATCGACTATGCGCTGGAGAAATTCGAGAAAGTAGGGAAGAAATTGGGCGTGATTGGCAATGCTCGCGCCGCAGGTTAAGAGATGCCTTGCTCCTTTAGCGTGGTTTTGT
>JBILIE010000113.1:0-5818 GCA_044350115.1 Rickettsiales bacterium | reverse complement strand
GTGGTGAACGGGTTAACAGATGCCGCAAAAATCAATGCCACTCTGGGTAACACTTCACTCAGTGCCGTGGCCAGCCCTTCTATCAGTGATTATATGATTGTCCCCGCAGGCAAACACGCATTCGCTGCCGCAAAAACCAAAGCGAGTTTCACAATTGCAGCAGGTAAATATTACAGCATCCTGCTGAGCAGCACCGCCGCGCAATTAACCGAAGATGCGCTCATCCGCAACCCTGCCAAAACACAGCTTTATTTTTATAATTTGTCAGATTCTGCCAAAGCTTCCGTTTTTGCTACCAAACAAAAAGTAGCGATTGTGAAAGATGTCGCCACTGGCAAAGCCGCCTCGCGGGAGATGAATGCGTTGACGCTGGCAGTGGATGTGAAAGCAGGGGATACAACGGTGAAAAACTTTAGCGATGTGGCGCTCAAGCGCCGTATCGGCACCAGCTTCCTGCTCGCAGGCAAAAAAAATACCTACCAAGCAATCATGGTGAATAATGCCGTTAAACGCTAACATTTTAGCAATCATTTTTTTCTGGGCGGTGCTGTTTGGCACTGCCCAGAATGCGCTGGCGGATATTCGCAATTTTACTCCGCCCAAACTCGATTATGCTAAAATCTGCATCGTCAAAACACATAAAGACGAAGCACCAGATAAACCCAATAGCGCCCTCACCCCTAAAGAAAAATTCGTGCGTGCACGCATGCTCTTTGCGGGTACTGATACCGTCATTGCTGACCCCGCTCAATCAGCACAATTGCTGGAAGACGTCATCCGCGAATCAAAAACCGAACTGCAGGCAGCAGGCAAATTCTATTTAAGCCTATTGCTTATTTCTGGCAATGGCGTCACCCGCGACGAAAAACGGGCACTCACTTTGCTGGAAGAAGCGATGCCTTACAATCCCGCCTCCAACGCCTTTGCCTTGGCGGATTATTACGACCGACACAAACAATATGCCAAGGCAGAAGAATATTACAAACGCGCGGGAGCCGCAGGTCATGCTCGCGCTTATCTGAAGCTTTCTTTTCTGTATCGCGAAGGGCTAGTCCCCTCCCCCAGTCCTAATGCTGCCGAAGAAATGATCGGCATCTCGCAAAACCTTATGTTGCAAAGACTGTCAGAAGGCGGTTGCAGCGTCCTACAGGAAATTGCCAGCCTCTTTATCACCAACAAATATCGTATCTTTAACGATAAATTGGCGATGATGTGGCTGCGTGAGGGCGATAAAGCAAAAATTGTTCCCTCTATGTTGATGCTTGCAGACGCCTATGAAACAGGTTTCCGGGGTGAAAAAAACAATGCGGAAGCGTTGCGTATCTGGAAAGAAGTAGCCGCCTCAGGCAATGCAGTAGCTATGTATCGCCTAGGCAAAAATATGATTTTATCGCCAGAAACCACCGACGATGCAGAGGCGATTAGCTGGCTGGAAAAATCTGCTCTGCGCGATAATCGTTTCGCTTACAATACCCTCATCGCTTATTATAATGGCGAATACGGTCACCCTCAAAACCCTAAAAAGACTGCGGAATGGCTAGAGAAATCTATTTCCGGAGAACGCGTCACCACCGCCAATATTTATCATTTGGCAGAAGCTTATGCCACGGGAAATGGCGTCACCAAAGATGAAAAAATTGCATTTTCGTTATATGAAAAAGCCTCCGCTGCTGGCTCGCTGGATGCTCTGTTCAGGCTGGGCGAAGCGCACCTGCATGGTTACGGCACCCCGCGCAACCCTATAAAATCATACCGCTTCTTCAGGCTTTCAGGTTCACAAAGCAATGGTGATTCCATCACCGCGATTATCAAAAATTATCATTGCGGAATTGCCAAACCCGCTAATCCAAAATTAGCTGAAAAATGGCGTCAACGTGGTCTTTACCACGGTGTGAGCAACCTACTCTCGCAAGAAGCAACAAAACTCCTCGCCAGCAAATCCAGCAAAGATAACGCAAAAGCCATCTTCCTTCTGGCGCGTTGGGTGAAACAGGAAGTCGCCAAACGGTCGCGCGCTAACCTCCTCGATACTGCGCATGTTCCCATGATCATGCTCAGCGTTGCTTTTACCAAAGGTATTGGCGTTGCTAAAGATCCCGAACGTGCCGCTCGCTGGCGCAAACGCGCTATTGCCAAAACACTTAATCAGGCAGCGGGTTTTGCAGAACTTGGCAAAGCTTATCTCGACCCCAATATGCTGGGGCTGAACACCAAAAAAGCGCTTGTTTATTTGCATAAGGCTTATGATCTCCTCCCCGTATCTGCCAGTTTCCAGCTCGGCCATTTATATCTCAACGGTACGGCGGGGGTTCCTGCCAACAAAGTGCTGGCTGAGAAATATTTTCGTGATGGCGTCAATTACAATGAACCCAAATCCATGCGCCGCTTAGGCATTACCCTGCTTGCGGATGCCAATCTTGAGCGCCAGAAAGAAGGTGTCAAATGGTTGAGTCAGGCAAGCGATAATGGCGATCTTGAAGCCGCACTCAAACTCGCCACTTACTTTATACGCAACAAAAATATCCCCAAGGCAGAAGCCAAAGCACAAGCCGTTTATTGGCTGGAAAAAGCCAAAACCTATTATCCCTGCACCGCCGATGCTCATAAAAAGGTAAAGACACTATCAGAGCAATTGCAGGGTGTTCGCAGCACCGAACAATTAGCGCAGGACGCCAATGCAGGCGATATCAGCGCCATGCGCAAACTCGCTGCCAACCATCTCTTCACCAATCAAACCAAGGATGCCTTGTATTGGTATAAGCGCGCCGCTCATGCGGGGGATAATGAAGCCATGCTGGAATTGGGCAATATGTATTTGCTGGGCATCGGAGTGCCGCCCTCCCATTCTAAAGCAAAAATATGGTGGGCAAAGGCGGCAGATGCAGGCAATCTTGAAGCCGTAGGAATGCTCAAAAAATCACAACAATAAACAACCCCACTAGCCAAGCGGCGGCGAACAAATTCCCTACGAGATTAAAACTGAAAATACAAAAACGGCGAATGCGATTGGGCAATTAATTTTGCGATCGACACCATCAATAATCCCATAATCGCCGCTTGTTTAGGCAACGAAACCGCCGCAGCCCAGCTAGGCTCATGCCAATCGCGCTTATTCTCACCCATCACTTTGCGGGTGAAGATTGCAATCACATAAGCCACAATCAGCGTCAGCCACATCAGCGGATTAATTTGCCATGCCAGCGTATCCGAAATAGCCATGCCTTGTTGCCCGAACATGCCTGCATAAAAATCCAGCGCCACTTTCATATTCGGTGCGCGGAATAATACCCAGCCGATCAGCACGCAGAAGAATGTCAGCGGCCACGCCAATAATGCAGGGTAGGGCTTGCCTGATTTACCCCCCAGCAATCGTTCCAGCGCCAGAAACGCACCATGCCACGCGCCCCATAGCAAAAAGGTGAAATTCGCACCATGCCACAGCCCGCCCAGCAACATGGTCAGGAACAGATTGATATAGGTACGCACCGCCCCTTTGCGATTGCCGCCGAGTGGAATATACAAATAATCGCGCAACCATGTGGAAAGCGAGATATGCCAACGCTGCCAGAATTCGGTAATACTACGGCTGGTATAGGGATGGTTAAAGTTCTCGATAAAGCGGAAGCCCATCATCAGCGCCAGCCCCACCGCCATGCTGCTATAGCCCGAAAAATCAAAATAAAGCTGCGCGGCATAGGCCAGAATGCCCAGCCATGATTCCGCCATTGTCGGGTTGGGTTGGGCAAAGGCCATATCTGCCAGCGGCGCGAGCGTGTCTGCAATCATCACTTTTTTGGCAAAGCCCATGGCAAAACGCAGCACGCCTTCATTAAACTTTTCCCATGTATGCGTGCGGCTCTGAAACTGCCATGCGAGGTCTTTATAGCGCAACACTGGCCCCGCAATCAGATGCGGGAATAGCGCTGTAAAAGCCGCAAAATCCCAGTAGCTTTTCGCCACTTCCGCATCCTTACGATAGATGTCGATGAGATAGCTAATGCAATGAAAAATATAAAATGAAACGCCAATCGGCAGAATCACTCTCCACCCTTCCCATTGGGTCTGAAACAGTGCGTTCCACGCCTCAACCCCAAAGTTGAAATATTTAAAATACCCCAGAGTGAGCAAATTGGCGATCACCCCCAGCACAAGCCAGCGGCGCGATCCCGTGCGCTCTAATGGCACAGAAATCAGATACGTCACCAACGTCACCAACGCAAATAATGCGGTGAAATCGATACGCCACCATGCATAAAAACTATAGCTTGCCGCCAGAATCAAAGGGGAACGCAATCGCAATGGCGTGAGATAATAGATTGCTAAAAAAATCGGCAGAAATACGGCGAGAAAAAAAATCGAAGAAAATACCATTACTGTTTTTTCTCCTCATAAGTCACTGGCAGAAAACGCTCAGGAAATTCCCAAATCACCAGTTTGATTTTGCTGTTGCTGAAATCCGTTTCTTCCAGAAATTTACGCATTGGCTTGATCGGCCCACCGCCTTCATCAGCTACATTCAACACATCGGCTTGCAGGGCTTGCTGTAAAAATCCTGCAAAATTCCATTTCTCAATCGCACTATAGGACGTCCCCACCAGTGCCACCGAAATTTCAGGTTCAGCGAATAAATCACCCTCGCTCACGGCTTCGGTTTTCCATATTGTCAACGGTTCTGCCTTTGGCCCCAAATAAGGCCGCGCCCATCCCGTTGGCACAAAACGCGCTAAATCACCCCGATAGTTTTTGGTGCCCACATGCCTAGTAACGAATTGATTGGGTATCAGCGGCACCCCTTTCACTTGCATTGCGACAAAATCAGCGACCGTTTTGGCACCCTCTGGCGACCAATGCGTGTCTGTTTGCATGAATAAGGGGGCGGTTTTTTTTGCTGCCAACAAAGCGTCTGTGGAATTCATGACCCAATCAGCGGGCAATGTTGCCAGCGCTTCCGCATAGACCTTCTGACGCAGCACAGGCCAGCGATAGCTTCCTAAATATTCAGGATAAATTCTTGCTTTAGAGGGCAACAACAGCAACTTCAGTGCGATACCCTTTGCAGCGAGTTTGGCTTGTACCGAGGCAATAAAGGCAAGATTTGTTTTGATATTCTCATCAAAACCCGCAGGCATATCAAATTCTTCTGCGGTATAAAGCCAGTTATCCGTGCCAATCACCGCCCCTTTGCTGCCCGTTTTGAACGCACCATAGCGAATTGCACCCCAGAAATCCGTCGCCGCCTCTTTAAACACAAGGCTTTTATTGTAGCTTTCTTCTAAGATAAGAGCGGATTTACCCTGCAATATATCGGCAGGCTCTTTGCTTTCCCAGACCAGCTTATTACTGCAGAGCTGCATCACAGAAGTCACGGCAAAGACACCTAGAAGCACAAGAAAGAACCATCCTGCAATCGGCTTTTGTATTATCTCAGTCTGCATGATTCTAGTAGTTCACTTTTGCACGCAACATCGCCACATTCGCATCATATTCTGCACGCGAATCGTCTGAACTGCGGCTTACATTCATCAACTCGCCGCCCAGAGAATATTCGGGCGCAATCGCATAATCCAGATAAAGCGATTGATCCCACACCGTATCAAGACGGCTTGGCAAGCCCACTGTAGGGTTGATTTGGAAGTCGTTCTCAGTATAGCGCACACCGCCCCCCACCGTCCATTGTGGCAGAAAAGTGTACTCCCCCCGTAACCTGATGCGTGATTGCAGATAGGACGAAACATTCAGCAATGCCACTTCACGAATATCACGGCTGATATCGCCGCGCAGACACAATGTTTCATCTGGCTGCCATTGCACTAAAGCC
>JBILIE010000145.1:0-4705 GCA_044350115.1 Rickettsiales bacterium | reverse complement strand
CCCAATGTTTCTTAGCACGTTGAGCTTTGCCTTGAGTATTGCGGAAGCTATACTGTTTCAGTATTAGCCGATTATTCTAACCCACCAAAGGCGACGTATTTTGTTTCCATAAATTCGTCTAGCCCATAGGTGGAAGATTCGCGGCCAATTCCCGATTGTTTGTAGCCGCCGAAAGGTGAAGCGATACTACTGATATGGCCGAGGTTTACGCCGACCATACCATATTCCAATTTTTCGCTGAGGCGGAAGATGCGTTGATAGTCCTGCGTGTAAAAATACGAAGCGAGGCCATATTCGGTGTCGTTGGCCATAGCGAGGACTTCTTCCTCGGTTTTGAATTTGATGAGTACTGCGATGGGGCCAAAAATTTCTTCATGACAGATCGCCATATCATGTGTGACGTTTTCGATCACGGTGGGCAGATAATACGGTGCGCTTAGGCCTTCAGGCGCGCTGCCGCCGATGAGTATTTTCGCGCCCGCAGCGACGGCGGCTTCAACGAGTGATGTCACTTTCTCGAAGGCAGCGTGGCTTACCAAACAGCCAACATCAGTGCTATTATCAAGAGGATCGCCAGTGCGCATGGTTTTAACTTTTTCGATAATCATATCACGGAACTGGTCGAAGACTTTTTCCTGCACGAAGATGCGGTTAGCGCAGACGCAGGTTTGGCCTGTATTGCGGAATTTGGATAGCTCTAATCCCACCAAAGCCGCTTTCAAATCGGCATCGTCAAAGACAATGAAGGGGGCATTGCCGCCAAGTTCCATGGAGAGTTGTTTGACAGTGTTGGCGCTTGCAGCATAAAGTTTTTTGCCAACGGCAGTAGATCCTGTAAAGCTGAGTTTGCGTACCGTTTTACTATCGGTAAATGCGCGACCAATTTCGCTGGCCTGACCAGTGATTACATTAATGATGCCTGCGGGCATTCCTGCTTCATTAGCGAAATGTGCGAGTGCGAGCGCAGAAAGCGGCGAAAGCTCGGCAGGTTTAAGAATGGTGGGGCAACCGACAGCGATGGCAGGAGCGAGCTTGCGGGCAGCCATGGCGGCAGGAAAATTCCATGGTGTAATCGCAGCAACCACGCCCACGGGTTGTTTCCATGTCGTTTCACGGCGGCCTGCCTGAGTTGCAGGGATAGTCTCACCAAAATGGCTCTGAGCAAGGTTAGCATACCAATCAATAAAGCTCGCAGAATATTCTACTTCGCCGCGTGACTGGCTGATGGGCTTCCCCATTTCCAGTGCCATGATAGTCGCGAGATCTTCCTGATTCTGACGCAAGAGACTCGACCATTTAAGCATGATTTTTGCGCGTTCAATGGCCAGTTTTTTGCGCCAGCCAGACCATGCGTTATTGGCATGTTCAATCGTGCTTATCGTTTCATCGTAACCCATACGCGGCACGGCGGCGAGCAACTCACCATTGGCAGGGTTTAATACTTCAAAGCGTTCTCCAGATGTGGCTGCGATCCACTGCCCATTGATCAGACAATCGGTTTTAAGCAGATCATGATTTTTGATTTTAGAGAGAAGGTAAGGGGATGCTGTCATTTAAATAATGCCTATTCGCAGATCATAAGAATTTTATAGGGAGAATCAAAGCCGCCGAGAATAATCTCGTTTTCGCCTTTTTGGAGCGGTAGGCGATAAAGCCCTTTGCCTCGGCCAATATTACGGCCATTGACCACTGTGGTGTGACGGCTACCGAGATCATTGAGGAACAAACCATTATCGATAATCTCAATCTGACAATGTTGTTTGGAGATAAGCAGAGGAGTCTCTAAACATTGAATGTTGAGATGGTTCTGCCGATTTTTAGCATCCATCCCACCCGCACCGTAAGAGCCAATGCGGAAGGGAAGGCGAGCCACCAGTGCTTCCATGGGGGTAAAACCAAGCAACTCGCAGGCAGGTTTGATCGTAATCTTCTCAATTTCGGATTCGAGCAGAACAGAGGCCTGTTCCTTTTCACTCACACGGCGATTGCTGGCGCGCAGACGATCGACGATGGTTTTAATAATGGGCAGAACGCGAGGGGGACATTGGCTTAAGAGATCTTCAAATTCATTTTGGCTGAGTACATCAAGCGTGGTTTCAGTCACCGCACGGGCAGTGGCAGAGCGCGTGCCATTGAGATCAAATAAGGCCATTTCGCCAAACACTTCGCCGACATGCAAGGTGGCTAAACGGACTTCGCCATTATTATTTTTTTTAAGGATTTCGACTTGGCCACTGCGGATGACGAAGGCGTGATCAGCGCTCTCTCCTTCGTTAAACACAATATCACGCGGTTGGAAATGATGTTCAGCCATTGTTTACTCCACGGTCACAGATTTAGCAAGATTGCGGGGCTGGTCAATATCCGTACCCTTAGCAACTGCGGTATAATAAGCGAGCAATTGCACGGGCACCGCATAAAGAATGGGGCTGACAAAAGGGTGGCAATCTGGCACGGCGAGGGTATGCGCTGTATATTGCTGTGCTTCTTTTGTCAGGGACTCCGCAGCTAATAAAATAATTTGCCCACCCCGTGCTTTGGCCTCTTGCATATTACTGAGCGTTTTTTCATACCATTTATCATGCGGTAGCAGAATAATTACGGGTACGGATTCGTCGATGAGTGCGATGGGGCCGTGTTTCATTTCGCCTGCAGCATAGCCTTCGGCGTGGATATAGGAGATTTCTTTTAGCTTCAATGCACCTTCTAAGGCGATGGGATAGCTGGTGCCGCGCCCCAAATAAAGTGCATCCCGCGCATGAGAAAGGCTATGTGCAAGCTCGGCATAGGGAGTAGTGTCGCGCAGCAGATGCAGGATTTTAGAAGGAAGTTCGGCCAAAGCATGAATCAGCGGATCTACGGTTTGCTCGGTTAAAGTGCCACGCTCTAGGCCAATCGCTAGCGAGAGGCAGGCCAGCACTACTAATTGAGTGGTGAAGGCTTTGGTGGAGGCAACGCCGATTTCTGGCCCGGCATAGGTATTGAGTGCGAGATCTGCCTCGCGTGCCATGCTGCTAGTAGGTACGTTGACAATTGCGATACAGAATTGACCCGCTGATTTGGCCGCACGCAGCGCAGCGAGCGTGTCCGCTGTTTCACCGGATTGTGAAATAAATACGGCAATACCATTTTTGGGCAAATGATGAGCGCGATAGCGAAACTCGGACGCGACATCTGTTTCAATTGTTAACTGGCCATATTCTTCGAGCCAATATTTGGCCACCATCGCAGAATAATAAGACGTGCCACAAGCAACCAAGGTGATTTTAGTGGCGTCTTTGAGCGATACTTTGAGGTTAGGCAAAATAATGCGATGTTCGGAACCATGATGGAAAGCGCGGAGCGTATCGGCAATCACCGTGGGTTGTTCGTGGATTTCTTTTTCCATGAAGTGGCGGTAATTTTCTTTCCCCACTGCTGCACCGCCGATGTGGAAAAGGGTGATAGCGCGCTCAACAATAGTGCCTGATTCGTTGTAAATTTCGGCTCCCGTCAGCGAAATTTTAGCCCAATCGCCTTCTTCCAGATAAATTAATTTGCTGGCAAAGGGGGCGAGAGCAATTGCGTCAGACCCAATAAACATTTCACCTTCACCCAAGCCAATCGCAAGCGGCGAGCCCTTGCGCGCAATATAAATGACATGGGAATCCTGGGCAAAAATCATCCCCAGCGCGAAAGCGCCTTCCAATTTTTGCAGCGTTTGTTTCACCGCTTCGTGAATGCTGAGGCCAGAGCGTAGATATTCGGTAAGAAGAACGGGAATCGTTTCTGTATCCGTATCGCTTTCAAAGGTGCAGCCTTTGGCGATGAGTTCGTTTTTGATGTGCTGAAAGTTTTCGATAATGCCGTTATGCACCACAGCGACTTTATCGGTCGCATGGGGGTGGGCATTGTTTTCGGTAGGTGCGCCGTGGGTTGCCCAGCGTGTGTGGCCGATGCCGACATTGCCAGAAAGAGGATCGTTAATCAGCACTTTCTGCAACTCAATCAATTTACCCTTAGCGCGGCGGCGCAGCAGCTTGCCCGCGACAGAAGTGGCAATCCCTGCTGAGTCATATCCGCGATATTCCAGCCTTTGCAGTCCTTCAAGCACACGTTCTGCTACGGGTTGTCTGCTAATGATACCGATAATGCCGCACATAGATTTTGTTGGATCCTCGTTTTATTTGTTTTGGCCAACATTAGGCCACAAAGGTAAACAAAAAGGAAGCGCCACGAGCGAATACGGCAACAATTGCTTGAAAAATGTGTTTTTTTGTGGAATAAGGGTAAAAATTAATTAACCATTCTAATTTTTAGGATGGAAGTTAGGGAGTGAAAAATGCAGTTAGCCCAAGCATATGATACTCAATTTGCCGAAATTTCTTCGGAAGAAGAAAGGCAAGTAGCTGAGCGCTATCTGCGCCCTTATAAAAGCAAAGAGCTTGTGTTTGAGTTCACGCGTGATGTTGGATATCTGCACCAATATTATATGTTGCGGGATCGGGAGCGCTTTAATATCTGGGGTAAATCGCTGCCTGCGGTGCAGGAAGACGAAATGGATCGTCAGAGCCACATCCTTATCACTCGCCGCGATAATCAGGTGATGGCGGGTGGCAGATTGACGATTAGTAGCCCACGCAGACCGTTGCTGTTGCCAATGGAGCAAGGCGATTTTCGTCTGCAACAAGCCTTTCCAGAGTTGAATTTAGAGCATCATAAATAT
>JBILIE010000112.1:0-5842 GCA_044350115.1 Rickettsiales bacterium | reverse complement strand
AGCAGGTTTCCATAATACAAAATCGCCTGCATGACGTTTGTAGGATTCTACTTCGATCCGTGCACCCGCTTGTTGATCTTCGACGATACGGCCTGAAAGTGCGCCGTAGTTTTTATAGCTGGTGACGGCGAATAATACATGGCCTTCGGCCACATATGCATGGTCGAGATCGATGAGACGTTCGATCATCGAAATCATCTTACCGATATATTGCGTGGCGCGAGGTTCGTAGCTGGGGCGCAAGCAGTTCAGTTCGCCCATATCGGCGTGAAAGCCTTCTGTGACTTCGGTGGTGAGTTGGTCGATGGTGATGCTGCGGGCTTTGGCGGCAACGATGATTTTATCATCCACATCGGTGATATTGCGTGCATAGGTGACGTGTTTTTCGCCGTAAACATGGCGCAGCAAACGGAACAGCACATCGTACACCACCACGGCGCGGGCATTGCCAATATGCGGGCGGTCGTAAACCGTGGGGCCGCAAACATACATCCGCACATTCTGCGGATCGAGTGGGGTGAAATTTTCGCGTTTGCGCGTGAGGGTATTGTGAAGTGAGATTTGCATGGGGATAGCATACTGATTCGCTGCTCTCTCGCAAGTGTCGCTTGCACTTTTTGCGCGCATCGGCTTGGATGTCGCCATGACCCACCCTCTTGAATTCTGCCGCCAGATGTTCCGCCAACATGATTGGGAGCGGTATATGATCAGCCTCTATCTCTCCCCGCCGATGCGCGAAACGGTCTGGGTACTTGGCGCGTTTAATACCGAAATTGCGCGGGTAGCAGAAACCGTGAGCGAGCCACATATTGGCGCAATTCGGCTCAAATGGTGGGCAGAGGTGCTGGAGCACATTGCAGCAGATGAGGCGGTAAAAGATCACCCTGTGGCTCATGCGCTGGCGGGATTAAATCTGCCGCTGGAGCCGCTGATGCAGATGATTGAAGCGCGGGAAAGGGATCTCCTCAAAGGCGCCGTGTTTGCCGATATTGCGGCGCTGGATGAGTATGCGACGGTAACAGGCAGCGCAATGTGGCTACCATTGGCAAAGGACGAAATCAGCAAAAAATTTCTGCGGCAACTCGGCCAGCTTTGGGCGCTGCAAGGGATGTTGCGCGCTACGGGAATTCATTTAAAACAAGGCCGCACCATGATTCCGCGCAAAGTGCTGGCCGCGCATGAAGTGAGCGAGGAATCGTTGTTGAATTCCTCCGCGCCAGTAGAGGCGTTGCTGCATATGATTGAGAGCTTAAATGCGCGTTTAGACCCTGCATTGGCCAGCTTGCATGCAGATTTCACCTCGCTACCCGAGGAACTCCGTCCCTTCGGACTCGCCGCAGGGTTGGTACAGCGTCATCGCTTGCAACTAGCACAGCAGCCACAAATCGCGCTGATGCTCAATGCGGGTCAGCACAAATTAAGCACGCAATTGCACTTGATGAAGGGAAGTTGGAAGAAATACGAGTTCTAAAAAGCTTAAGAAGCTTTTTGCTCGTCTTTCGAACCAAGGAACGAGAATTTGTTGTTGAATTTTTCCATCTGGCCAGTTTTGCGCAGATTAGTACCACCCACCCAAGCAGGATGCGTTTTAGGATCAACGTCAAGGCGCAGCTCTTTCTGACCCAGAGTAGAGCGGGTTTTGAAAGTGGTGCCATCCGTCATCACTACGGTGACTTCTTCGTATTTAGGGTGAATGCCTTTTTTCATGATATGCCTCGTCGATTTACAGGAGCGGTTGTCTAGCGCAAAATGAGTGGTTTTGCAAGGGGATTTATCTCATCTGAAGCTGCGTATAGTATTACGCGTATACTTGGATTCTTGAATTCATTTCCGCTACTGGCAATGCGCTCAAATCTTGTGCTTCTAACAGATTCCATTTCTGCGGCTGCTGCAGCAGCGCTTGCGCCGTGGTAGTGTTAATTTGATGACCAGGTTTCACGGCTGTCACACGGCCTTGAATACGATAACCACAAAGGAACAAATCGCCTAGGCAATCCAGTGCTTTATGACGCACGAATTCATCTTCCGAACGCAAGCCTTCGGCATTTAAAATATCCGTTTCATCCAGCACAATTGCATTTTGCAGTGAACCGCCTCGCGCCAGCCCCATTTGCTTGAGCGCCTCCACTTCATGCGCAAAGCCAAAAGTGCGCGCTTCGGAAAGCGCTTCTTCAAATTGGCATTCTGCAAAGTCGTAAGTGGCAGACTGACTGCGGATTTTAGGATGATTATAATCAATCGCAATATCGAGACAAAAACCGCGATACGGCGCAATTTCCAGCTTACTGCTGCCGATTTCGACAGTCACTGTTTCAGTGATTTCCAGTATTTGGCGGGCACGGTTCTGGGTTTTTAAACCCGCCAGTTTAATCATCTCGATAAACGGCTCAGAGCTGCCGTCCATAATCGGCACTTCAGGCCCGTCGAGCATCACATAGGCATTATCAATCCCCATCCCCCAAAAGGCGGCCATCAAATGTTCAACGGTCGCCACACTCGCGCCCTCACCTTGCAGACTCGTGCCGAGGCGGGTTTCGCTCACTTTAGAGGCATGGGCGGGAATCGGTTTAGAATGTGGCACATCCACGCGGCTGAATACAATACCCGAACCTGCTGGTGCAGGCTGCGCCATCAGCGTCACTGGCTGGCCGCTATGTAACCCCACGCCCATACACTGAATGGGACGCTGGAGTGTATGTTGCAGATGCGAGTGGAAAGCGCTGGATTGATTCATTTTTTACTACCTCTTAGCCTGCAGTATATAAATGCACCTCAAAACCTCAATTCACGCTTTGTGACAAAATGTAACGAGCTTACAATAAATAAAAAGGGGGACGAAAGCGCCCCCCTTTTTATTTATTGTAAGCTCGAAGTTTAGTTAGCCTGCCGACGCAGAAATGCGGGGATTTCGAGATTATCCGCTGCTTCGGGAGTAGTCGGGCGCGCATTGCTGACTTCTGTACGGCGAATCGGCTGTTCCTCACGCGGGGTGAAGCGCGAGGTCATGCGGCGCAAAAAGTTTGGCTCTTGCGCTTGATCTTCGTCTTCCTGCCAGAGCGCGGGTTGATTGCTTGACTGTTGCGGCGCAGTACGCAGTCTCTGTCCACCACGAATGCTGGGAGCGGGAGCAGCCGCCTGTTCACGCATTGGCTGCGCTTCATAAGTGGGGGCGGACTGTTCTGCCGCAGCACGCACAGGCTCTGACGCAGTAGAACCACGCACCGCTTCCATCCGCGTAGGCGAATGACGGCCACCACGTGGAACCTCACGCGATTCAGAAAATGAAAGCTTGCCTTGATCCAATGCTGGTGCGGCCATGGTTTCTCTTGGTGCTACTTCTGTGATTTGAGGAACAGACTGCGGCGCGTAAGAAGTTTCGCGCTCTACAGATACAGACGTGGAAGCGACTTCTGGCGCAGAGGTTGGCGTGGTAGGACGACCAAAGCTCATCCCTGATTTAGCCGCAGGAGATTGCGGACGCTGGCTGAAGGTACGCGTATACGCCTCGCTGGTGTCTTCCTGCTTCGGTTGGAATTGCTGCTGATCAATCCCGGTTGCTACTACAGAGATACGCATTTTGCCTTCGAGTGCATCGTTAAAGGTAGAACCAAAAATAATATTTGCATCAGGATCAACTTCATCACGAATACGGTTTGCCGCTTCATCCACTTCAAACAGTGTCATATCGCGACCGCCAGTGATGTTAATCAGCACGCCACGCGCACCCTTCATCGACACATCATCGAGCAATGGATTGGAAATTGCTGCTTCCGCCGCTTCAATCGCACGACGCTCACCAGTCGCCTCACCTGTCCCCATCATCGCTTTACCCATTTCGCGCATCACGGTGCGAATATCAGAGAAATCGAGATTGATAAGACCTGGCATAATCATCAAATCCGTCACGCCGCGCACACCAGAATGCAGCACTTCATCCGCCATACGAAACGCATCGGCAAAAGTTGTTTTTTCATTGGCGATACGGAACAGATTCTGGTTTGGAATCACAATCATCGTATCGACGTATTTTTGCAATTCTTCTAGCCCCGCTTCCGCCAATTTCATGCGGTGCGTACCTTCAAAATGGAAAGGCTTAGTGACCACGGCCACCGTCAAAATTCCTTGCTCACGCGCCATGCGCGCCACAACAGGTGCTGCACCTGTGCCCGTACCACCCCCCATACCCGCCGTGATAAACACCATATGGCTGCCTTCAATATGCGCCATAATTTCGTTATAGGCTTCTTCTGCTGATTCGCGACCCACATCAGGATTAGCACCCGCGCCGAGGCCTTGCGTCATATTCGCGCCAAGCTGAATCACGCGATCTGTCAGTGCATTATCGAGCGCCTGAGCGTCGGTATTGGCCATCACAAAGCTGATGCCTTCTAAATTCGAGGCGATCATGTTATTCACGGCATTGCCGCCTGCACCCCCTACACCCACGACGGTAATCGTCGGCTTCAGATTTTCGTTACGAGTGGGCACGTGCAGGTTGATGGTCATAATGTTTCCCTTTCTTTCCCCTGAGATAATATTGTTCCGAGCAACAACATTATCTTGGTTTGTTATTATTACTGAATACTATATATGGCGATGATCCTCGCCGCAACTATAGAATGAACTGTTTTTAAAAAATCTCTTTTAGAAACTTCATCAGTTGCTGCCATGAGAAAATGGAGGGGCGTTCGCGCATCCAGCGGTGTTTTTCGTCTTCGCGAAGGGCGTGGTTCACCATCCCCAAAGGCGCAGAAAATGCGGGGCCACTGACAGCATCGCCCAGCCCTTCAATCTGGCGAATTTTGGCCACGCGCACTTGTTTTTGCAGGATTTTAGTGGCCATATCGCTCAGGCCAATCATCTGGCTGCCACCGCCCGTAATTACCACACGGCTACCCGCCATTTTACCTAAGCCTGACGCGTCCAAACGATCCCGTACCAACTCGAACATCTCCTCCAAACGTGGGCGGATAATGTGGTTGAGGCTAGAGCGCGGAATCGCATTTCCGTCTTCTTCATCAGCCTGCCCAAGCTGCGGCACTTCGATCATCACCTCGTCATCTGCAGGCGAAATTATCGCGCTGCCATGCATGGTTTTTAAACGCTCAGCATTGTGAATACTGGTGGAAAGCCCCAGCGCAATATCATGGGTGATATGATTCGCGCCGAGGGGCACGCTGCCCATATGCACCATCTTACCCGCAGTGAACACTGCATAACCTGTGGTGCTACCACCAATATCAATCATCGTCACCCCGAGTTCTTTTTCGTCCTCTTCCAAACACGCAAGCGCCGAAGCATAAGGCGCAGCCACAAACTCTGCCACTTCCATATGGCAACGACTGATGCAGGCGCGCAGATTGCGAATCAGATTCAGCGGTGCCGTCACTACCAGCAAATCGGCAATCAATTTATCGCCCAGCATTCCCCGTGGATCTTCAATGCCCTTATGGTTATCGAGATTAAAGCTATAGGGCAAACAATGTAGCAGAAATTCTCCCGCAACGGCGCTTTCGCGGCCTTCTTTCATAATATCGGCAAGATCGCGTTCGCTCACAGGCTCGTTGCCCAGTGCCAGCTCCACCCGAATATGGCGTGATCGCATTTCAGGCAAGGTCACCCCCACCATCACATGCTCTATATTCGCACCCGCCATCTGCTCTGCCGCATGAACTGCGGCGAGAATCGACGTTTCCGCCTCTTCTACATCGGTAATAATGCCGCCCTTGATTCCCTTAGAAAGCTGATAACCGACGCCGATAATTTTCGCTTCTCTGCGCTCATTAACCCGCGCCACGAAACAGGCAACTTTGCTGCCGCCCATATCCAGCACCGCAATCGT
>JBILIE010000111.1:0-5859 GCA_044350115.1 Rickettsiales bacterium | reverse complement strand
CAGGCGATTATAATCACCTGCTGAATACCTGCATGGAATGGTTTGATGTTGATTAATACTGCTCTCACAATAATTCCGTTATCTTCGGTTCAATCCAGCCGATGATTTCAATGATATTTTCTCTGCGCACGGAGAGGTCATATCCAATAATCGGCTCATAATGCGCGATGCGATTGCGAAGTCGCAATATGGGATGCAGTTTCTCACGAAAGTCTTTCCGCATTAGTGTATTTGGACAGTGTGGAAACGCTTTGCGTAAACATGTGCGCCAGAGATTTTCATAAGGCTTGTTGAACAGATTCACCCACAGGCCAAAATTAAGCGCAGCAACAACATCGGCATTACGAATGGGCTTGTTATCTTTGAGCAGGGTATCTTTAGCTTTTTGCACCTGCTGCTGCTCAATGCTGCCAGAAATAACACGGGTGTCATCGAACCAATTTTCGCCATGACGTTCCGTAAGCTGACGATTCATGGCATTGCGCAGACCAATTTCAAGCCAATGCAGGCGGCTATGAAATATCTGGCATTGCCCCAGATTATCCAAATACAGCGTGGCGGCACGCTCTTTATCATTGTTCGCCAGACGCAGGTAAGTGCCTAATCTTTCATAGGAAATAAACTGTTCTAGCAGTGTAAAATCAATAGGATGCATGGTTTGACAACGCCCGCGTTTTATCTTATACTTGTTCTTAGAGTGCTGGGTGTGCGGCCTCTGTGCCTCGAAAGAGTGACATATCCGCCCCCAGCCTTTTTCGTTTCTGCTCCATGTTACTCTTGGCAAAGACACTGAGCAATCTCATATTTTACCAATCATCGCATCCACTTTTTTAATCCGCTCACCCAGCCAGCGCATTGTGCCGGTGTGCATGCTATTACCCAGCGCCTTGTAGCGCGGTCCGTCAGCGGCGGGTCTACCACGATACGGAATAAGTGTGTAATCATCAGGAAATCCCTGCAGTCGCTCACACTCACGCGGCGTTAACCGCCGCACCGCCATCGGAGAAATCACCCCTGGCGTATAGGCTGCGCTGAGTGTCGGCGATGGTGCGCCGTTTTCACCGATGCCACACCCCTGACGGTTCACGTCATCCATTTTATCGGGATCGCGCAGAGCATTTCTGAGATCGAGCGGATATAAAATGGCGGGCTGATTATCGCCCATATCTGCACGCAGCGTGGAACAGGTGTCTCTTAAGTCAGTCGGCCCAGCGTTTCGTGCGATGCTACCGGGTTCGAAAGCAATATAGGTGGAGCGGTCGCCGCCAGCGGTGACGGTTTTGGATTGCTCGGTTTCGCTTACATACATGCCGCCGTTCGGGCGGTCTTTACGTCTGCCATTGGCATCGCAGTAGGTCACATTATAGGCGCGGGCAGGAACGAATAATGGCGCACCCGCCAGCGCATGCTGATCTTCGAGCCCCATTTTATCACCATATTGGGCATGGAGCGTGCAGGCAATATCCGCTGGCCAGTGCTTTTGCTTGTCCACCACATAGGTTTCCAGCTCCGCATCGTGCTTGTTGTAACGCGACATCAATGTCTTGGCGACGGGTCGCATGTATCCGCTGCTGGCGAGGTCGACATCCGCTCCCCAGCCACCGCTTGAAGCGCGGCTCTTAAATGTTCCGGCAACTTCTTGCCGCGTTTGTCGGCGCGGCGTAATATCCCGCTGCAGGCTTTCACGCTCAAATAATACCGCTGCGGCAGGTCGCCAATCTCCAAGATATCCGATAACGAACACACGCCTGCGTCGCTGTGGCACTCCGAAATACTGAGCGTCAAGAATGCGGTAGGCGAACCCATACCCGCATTCCGCCAGCGCGCCGAGGAAGGTGCCAAATGTCCGTCCTCCGTCAATTGACAGCACACCGGGGACATTTTCCCAAACCACCCATCGTGGCTTTGCGCTTTGAGCAAGGCGAATAAATCCGAGTGCGAGGTTGCCCCTATCGTCAGCAAATCCTTTGCGAAGTCCGGCGATACTGAATGACTGGCAAGGGGTTCCTCCGACCAGAAGGTCAATTGCTCCATAATCATTTTCTCTCAGTGCCGTGAAATCGCCAAAGAGCGGCACGTCCGGGTAATGATGCGAAAGCACCGCGCGCGCGAATGGCTCGATCTCTGAAAATCCTGCCGCTTCAAATCCGAGCGGATGCCACGCTACCGTCGCTGCCTCAATGCCGGAACACACCGACAGATAGCGAAAGGATTTGGCATCCATAGGGGGTGGTTTGAGTTAACTCGATTAGTGGTTTAGCACATTGATTTATAATGCGATTAAGTGATTATAGGCGTTGCTATCCTTCGCATTCGAAGCATTCATGCACTTGTCCGCATGGACATTAACCGCAACCGCAAAGGAGCATGTATGATTATCCAACTCACCGACAACCAGCGCGCCATCATTGAAGAGGCAGCGCAGACAAAATATAACGATGTACGCGAGCTTGAAGCGCTCAAACGGCTTGGGCCACCCATCCGTGAAAACATTATCAAGGGGATGCTAAAGCGTGGACTGCTTGAAATCCGCACCGATGAAGACGGCGGCAAGCTCACCCTGGTCAGCGACATGGGCTACGCTGCCATTGGTAAAGCCGCAGGCGAAGCACCTGAGACTAAGGCTACCGAGAAGGTAGCCACCGACGCGCCCAAACAATCCAAGCAGCAAATCATGATTGACCTGCTTAAGCGCAAGGAAGGTGCAACGCTTCACCAACTGGTCGCCGCCACGGGATGGCAGAAACATTCAGTGCATGGCGCGATGGCGGGTGTGCTTAAAAAGAAGCTCGGCCTTGCCATTGAGTCGGGTAAAAACCGCGACGGCGAACGCACATACAAAATCGCATAAAGGAGGATGTATGTTTACCGATAACGAATTACGCGAGCAGCTCGAACGCCTCCGTGACAAAGCAATGGATGGTGATTGCAACTACAGTGAAAAACAATCGCTGGCCTTGCAGAAAATCATGGATGCGATTGACCATCTCGCCTGACGATACATTGCCCAGCCGATTTGTGCTGGGCAATTATCTCTCCTCCACCAGCGTTGCAAACGACTGACCTGTTTCCTCCAGCGTTGCTTCTTTTCCGGTAAACTCCTGCCAGCGGCGGATGATGACGTCACAATATTTAGGGTCGAGCTCGATGAGGCAGGCAGAGCGGCCTGTTTTCTCACAGGCGATGAGCGTCGAGCCTGAGCCGCCGAACGGGTCGAGGACAATGTCACGGCTTTTGCTGGAATTTTCTACCGCACGCTGCACCAGCTCAACCGGCTTCATGGTGGGATGCAAATCATTCGATACGGGCTTGTTGAAGAACCACACATCACCCTGGTTGCGTGCGCCGCACCAGAAATGCGCGGTGCCTTCTTTCCAGCCATAGAGAATAGGTTCATACTGACGCTGGTAATCGGCGCGGCCCATCGTGAAGGTGTTTTTTGCCCAGATGATAAAGGTCGACCAATGCCCACCCGCCTTGCGGAAGGCACTCTGCAGCGTGTCGAGTTCTGAGGATGACATGCAGATATAAATCGCACCCTTGCACACGGCGACAAAATTGCTGCAGGCCTCCAGCAGGAATTCCTCAAACTCGGCACCGAGATTATCGTTTTTGATGGTGCGCCCAGCCTTACTATTAGTTTTGCCGCGCATTTTGTCTTTCGCAGTGGCACCGTAATTCACATTGTAGGGCGGGTCGGTAAATACCATGTCGGCGAGGCTGCCACCCAGCACACGCTCGACCGCATCCAGCTTGGTAGAATCGCCGCAGAGCAAGCGGTGCGAACCCAGCAGCCACAGATCTCCGGGCTTGCTGATTGCAACGGCTTCCACCTCCGGCACGGCATCGTCTTCGGTTGCACCAACTTCTGTCATGGGGGCGAGCAGTTTATCCAGCTCGTCATCGCTGAAGCCCATGATATCGAGATTAAAATCTTCCGCTTGCAGGTCGGTCAGTTCCAGCCGCAGCATTTCTTCATCCCATCCGGCATTCATGGCGATGCGGTTATCGGCGATGATCAGTGCGCGTTTTTGTGTCTCGCTCAAATGCGCGAGCATGATGGCGGGGACTTCTTTCATGCCCAGCCGCTGCGCAGCAAGCAAGCGACCATGGCCTGCGATAATGCCTTGGTGCTGATCAATCAGGATTGGATTTACAAATCCAAACTCGGCGATGGATGCCATAATCTGCGCGATCTGCTCATCCGAATGAGTGCGCGCATTGCGCACGTAAGGAATCAACTTCTCGACTGAATAGTCGGTGATAAAAAGATCGGTCATGGTGTTCTCAAGGTGCGAACCGGGTGCGAACTGCGAACCCGGATTTTATGCCTATCGCTAAAAAAGTGGCGCGGCTTTGCCCCCCGCATACGGTTAATCGCGGGGGAGGACCCGTGGCTTGGCCGTAGCGATATGATAGGCGGGAGTTAGTTTGAAAGCCGCGCCGAGCGGCAGGGAGTAAGCAATAAAAACCCGCTGCGAGAGCGAGTTGGCAGAAACAATTCTTGGATGATGTAAAAATTCATAGCATCTAGGTGCACCTACTGTCAATGCTTAGGTTCGCGCAAACTCCGGAACGACTCGACCAGCTCGTCGAGTGCCTCGCGCAGGCGGATCATGCCATAACCTTTGCGCCAGCGTCTGGTGGCTTCGTACTCGTTCAGGCATTCGCCGTAGCAACAGATGTGCCGCACCATGCTGCGCGACTCATTATTGAGTGGCCTCAGCAATCGATCATGCAGATGCATCGCCTCGATCTGTATCTCCAGCGGGTATGCACCCACATTGATACCCTTATCGAACACCATCGGCACCAGTTCCCGCGACAGGCGCGGATGCGTCTTCTCATGGTTGCAGGCGATGCGGTCGGCGGCACGGTATTGTGCGTCGCTGATGCCGCGCCGGTCAGCCTCGCGCACGCCGTTTTCCTCATCGATCTTGTAGAGCCGGTGGTATTTGTCGATGGGGCGTTTGTCGCGCACCCGCGTGGTGGCGGCCTTGCGATCCAGATATACCGTCTCAAACTTGACCTTGGCCTGGAATTCGGGCGTGCCACGATCCGCCTCCAGCACTATTGCCGGGGATTTACCTTTGCGGGATTTGCGCGGATGTTTAGCCATCACCGCCCTCCCGCTGCATAGATTTCTTTGGCGAAATACTTCCAACTGCGCGGCGGAGTGCTGTGCGTCTGCTGATTGCGTGACAGCAATTCCGTAATCACCGGCAAGATATGACCGAAGGGATCGAAGCCGCTTTTCATCCACTGGCGGATGATGTCGTAATCGGAGGGTGGCTGGAGTTTGTGTTGCCTGAAGAGTTCGACAAGCTGCTGGGTAAAAATACCCATCTCCTGTTCGGAAAGCACGACTTGTCCACAGCTTTTTGCTTGCCCAAGATCTGATCTAATCTTCTTAATTTTAGATCTAGATATAGATAGCAGATGCGAAGAGATGTGGTTTGCATCTGCGGATGCATCTGCGAATAGCGGTGTTTCGCATCCATTTTGCATATGCGAAACGGATGCATTTGCATTTTCTACCTCATTGTTTTTGCTTGTTTCGGCCTGCCATCTGGCATGGGCGTTTTGCCGTTTGCTATCACGCTTTGCCTCGGCCTTTTGGTACTCATGAATTAAACGCTTCTGAGTGAGCAAACCAGGGGGGTGTTTTTGCAGAAATACCCCCAAGGTCTCGCGCATCTTTTTCCACTTATTCACATGCAAGCCGAGCAGACGGGAGAGTTCTTTGTCGTCATCGCGCAGATAGCCACCGCGCATCCACATAAAACATAGCAGACGCATATAGGCGCCCTGTTCTTCCAGTGACAAATGTTGCGTGTCAGCCAGATAGGCTTCCGCATA
>JBILIE010000110.1:0-5861 GCA_044350115.1 Rickettsiales bacterium | reverse complement strand
AATGGTGGCGGTGGCGAAAATGCTGGCGAGGTGCCAGTCTTTGTAAATCACCATAATCACCGTGGCCATGAGCGCGCTCAGCACAATCCCGTTGCAAAGATTAGTAAGCATCTCTTTGCGAATCACTGGCCATGCATTCTGGCTTTGCAGTTCTCGCGTGGCAATGGCGCGCACGGCAACTGTCACGCTTTGAGTGCCCGCATTGCCTGCCATCGAGGCGATCATCGGCATCAGCACCACCAAAGTTACCCATTTTTCGATCACGCCTTCAAATTGGCTGATCACAAACGCTGCGAAATTGGCGGTCATTAAATTCATAATTAACCACGGCAAACGGCGGCGCACGGTGGCAAATAGCCCTGCGTGTAAATCGCGATCGAATACACCGCCGGCGCGCAGATAATCTTCCTCTTCTTCTTCCGCAATCACGTGGATAATATCGTCGAGGGTGAGTACGCCCACCATCCGCCCTTCGGCATTCACCACAGGGGTTTCGACCAGCCCATAGCGGCGGAATAAATTGGCGGCTTCCTCCCTATCCATCGCGGCGGGAATGGCGTGGAGTTCCTCGCGCATTAGGTTGCGGATAGGTGCTTCACGCTGATATTGCATCACGCGGGAGGTCATCACGGCACCGACTGGGTGATAGCGTGGATCTACGACCATAATGGCGTAGAAATCATCGGGCAGTTCTTCGCGGTTTTCGTAATCGCGCAGATAATCAATCACATCGCCTACCGTCCAGAATTCGGGCACGGCGGCAAAGCGGGTGTTCATCAAACGCCCCGCGCTGTCTTCGGGATAAGCAAGGCCTTCTTCAATCTCTGCGCGGGTTTCTTCGGAAACAGCCTCGAGCAGTTCTTGTTTTTCGTCTTCTGCCAGATCTTCGATAATCTGAACGGCATCGTCGGTTTCCAGCTCGCCCAGCGCCTCTGCGGTTTTGTCTTTGCCCAGATAGCCAATGATTTCGCTGCGGATTTCATCGTCGAGATACGTCAAAATTTCAGCGTCGAAATCGGCAAATAATACCTGCACCAGTTGCAGGCGCTCATCCGACTCAATCAGGCCAAACAAAGTGGCGGTGTCAGATGCGTGAAAATCTTCCAGCAAGCGCAAGGCCTCTGGCGCATTGTCTTCCTCTAATGCTTCACGAATTTGGGCAATGTGATCGTCACTCAGCCGCGTTTCTGCGGCGGAGAGGACAATTTCGGGCAGGGGAGTGTATTGTTCGTCTGTCATCCCACCCTCCCATACTGTTGCTGCGGCTTTGGTAGCCTAGATGCGGCAAAGTGGCAAGCAGGAAGGGTGCACTCGTTAACGAAATTTCAATCAATAGAGTGCTATAATACACCAAATTAAGGAGAATTGTTTGTGTCCCTCACCCCCCTAACTCCAGACGAACAACTGAAATTGCAACAAGCATTAGATCTGCAAGATGCGATTTACGTAGCTCCCAAAATCAACGAAAAGATGGATAGCTTCAGGAATTTAAACCCAAACGGCACCCCCCCCATTCAAACGTGGGTGCATGAAATATTAGAAGAAAAAGATAAGAATGTTGGGCCCTTTCGTAACAATTGATACACTCAATAAGTTTTTTTTTGGGCAGCAAAATTTTGGGTGAAGAAGCTTATAACAGAAGCGACAGGCTCTAGGCCACCAACTGCCGAAAAATATCTTCTAAATCCGCCTGATGGGTGGTGATGTCGCGTACTTCGAGTTTGGCGGCTTGCAGGCGGGCATAGATCTCGCCGAAGCTGGTGGTGCTGGGTTGATAGCTGAGCAGGAGGTTGCCTTCCTTATCCAGCGAGCCTTCGGCAAAGCCCTCGGGAAGGTGGATGAGCGGCTGAGCGAGGGTGATGATGAGCTGTTTGGAATCGACACGCGCCAGCAGCTCTTTCTTCGGGGCATGGGTCACAATCTCGCCGTGATTGATGATGGCGATATCGTCGCAGAGTTCTTCGGCTTCTTCCAGATAATGCGTAGTCAGCAGCACGGTCGTGCCTGCGGCATTGAGCTTGCGAACATAATCCCAGAGCTGCTCGCGCAATTCTACATCGACACCTGCGGTGGGTTCGTCGAGAATCAGTACGTCGGGGCTATGCACCAATGCTTTGCCGATGAGCAACCGACGGCGCATCCCACCCGATAAACGCCGCGAAGGGCTATCGGCTTTGTCGCCCAGCCCCATCGCCTCAATAATCTCGGTGGTGCGGCGCTCGGCTTTGGGAACGCCGTAATAGCCAGCGTGAATTTCGAGTGCTTCACGCACGGTGAAGAAGGTGTCCAGCACCAGTTCCTGCGGCACCACGCCAAGGGAGAGGCGCGCCTTACGCATATCGCGCACAATGTCGTAACCACAGATTTCCGCCGTGCCAGAGGTTTTATTGACAAGGCCGGAGAGGATATTAATCAGCGTCGATTTACCTGCGCCATTAGGCCCCAGTAACCCAAAAAATGCGCCGCGCGGAATGTCGAGTGACACGCCCTTTAGCGCCTCTTTCTCTGGCGATTTTTTGCTCGCCGGATAGGTTTTGCGAAGGTCGCGAAGGGAAAGGGCGGGAGCGTTGCTCACAAATAACTATTTCTTCGCTTCAGCGGGGGCTTCGGCTTTTGCTTCGGCTTTGGGAGCGTCGGCGGGCGCTTCCGCTGCGGGCGTTTCTTCTACTTCAGGTGGCACGGGCAACGGCAGTTGCGTGTCGCCCATCGAACGCAGATACGCGATCATATTCGCGCGCTCTTCGGGTTTAGCGAGGCCGACAAAGGCCATTTTGGTGCCTTTGGCATATTTTGCAGGCGCAGTGAGGAATTCGGAAAGCTCTTGATATCCCCAATGCCCCCCATGTTTGCCAATCGCATCGGAATAAGCAAAGCCCTCATGCTTGCCAACATCGCGGCCTAACGCGCCCCAGAGATTGGGGCCAATTTTATTGGGGCCGCCTTTGCTGACATCATGACAGATAGCGCATTTTTTGAATAAAACTTCGCCAGCCGCAGCATCGCCCGCAGCCATGTATAAGGCAATATCAACAGGCTTGGCAGGTGCGGCGGGTGCGCCACCTGTGGGTGCGGCTTCCTCTGCCCCTGCAATTTCATAGCCACGTTTTTCGAGCGTGCGCTCAGGCTCGTATAATACTTCGGTCACGATGCTGATAGACATGGTGATTACGCCCGCGAGCAAAATAGCCGCTGCAATTTTATTGAGTTCAAATCCGTTCATGGTTTTTCTTGCCAAAAGGGTTGTTAAGCCCCTACCTATAACCAGCTGATCCTTTTCCTGCAATAGTCATATGAATCCATTGATATTAATTCCCGCGCGTCTGGCCTCTACCCGATTGCCGAATAAGCCGCTGGCGATGATTGCGGGCGAACCCATGATTGTGCAAGTCTGGCGGCGCGCAATGGAGGCTAAACTAGCTCGCGTAGTCGTGGCCTGTGATAGCGAAACTATCAAAATCGCGGTGGAAAAAGCAGGGGGTGAGGCAGTGCTGACCGACCCCGATCTCCCCTCTGGTTCGGATAGGATTCATGCGGCTCTCCGCCAGATTGATGCAGCGATGCAACACGAGACAATCATTAATCTGCAAGGCGACATGCCGACGCTGGATCCACAGGTAATTGCCGCTGTATTGGAGCCACTCCAAAACCCGCAGGTGGACATTGCCACACTGGCAGCGGTGATTCACACCGAGGAGGAGCGGCAGAATGCGGCGGTGGTGAAGGTGGTGCTGGCAGGCACGCGCGCGCTTTATTTTTCCCGCGCACTCATACCCTGCGGCGCGACGACGCATTATCATCATATCGGCATTTATGCCTATCGCCGCCCCGCTTTGGAGCGATTTGTGAGCCTACCCCCCTCACCGCTCGAATTGGCCGAGAAACTGGAGCAACTGCGCGCACTGGAAGCAGGAATGCGTATTGACGTGGCAGTGGTAAATACCGTACCACTGGGTGTAGATACGCAAGAACAGCTGGAAATGGCTAGAAAGATAGTGGAGAAATCATGACTAAAAAATACGACGTGGTTGGCATCGGTAATGCCATTGTGGATGTAATCAGCGCGTGCGAGGAAGAATTTCTGGTGACCCATGCGATGCGTAAGGGCACCATGGCGCTGATCGATGAAGGTCAGGCAGAAAGCCTGTATGACCAGATGGGTTCGGCTACGGAATGTTCTGGCGGCTCGGTCGCCAATTCGCTGGCGGGGCTAGCGCAATTGGGCGCGAAAACGGCCTTTATTGGCAAAGTGAAGAACGATCAATTAGGGCGTATTTTCCGCCATGATATGAAAGCCATTGGCATTGATTTTATTGGCGAACCTGCCGCCAAAGGCAAGCCGACCGCCCGCTGCCTGATTTGTGTGACGCCTGATGGCGAACGCACGATGAATACTTATATTGGTGCCTGCGCGGATGTGCAACCCGATGACATTGACGGCGAAGTGATTAAACAAGGCAAATATCTGTTAATCGAAGGTTATTTGTGGGATCAGCCCCACGCAAAACAGGCCATTCGTCAGGCGATTGAGCTGGCGAAAATGAACGGTGTGAAAATCGCATTTTCATTGTCGGATGTGTTTTGTGTGGAGCGCCACCGCACCGAATTCCAACAACTGGTCGCGCATGAAATTGATGTGGTCTTCGCCAATGAGCGCGAGCTGATGGCACTTTATGAATATCCTACGCTGGAGCGCTGTATTGCCCATATTCGTGAGCATACGGAACTGGCTTGCATCACGCGGCATGAGCATGGGTCGATTTTGGTGACGCGTGAGACGGATACGCTTATCCTCCCCACCAAAGTGGCAGAAGTGGTGGATTCTACAGGGGCGGGTGATCTCTATGCTGCGGGAGTACTGTTTGGTCTCAGCCAAGGCTGGTCGCTCGAAAAATCAGGTAATCTCGGCAGTCAATGCGCGGCAGATATTATTCAGCAATTCGGCGCAAGGCCACAGCGCCCGTTGAAGCGTCACTTGGCGGCATAACAAAAAAACGCCCCCAATTTGGGGGCGATTTTTTAAAGAGGTAATAACTGGCGTTATAAAAAGCGGCGGTTGAAAATCAACCTTGGCGCGCTTTAAAGCGAGGATTCTTTTTGTTTATCACATAGACACGGCCATGACGTTTAATCACTTGGCAATGTTTATCACGGGTTTTTGCTGATTTCAGCGAGCTTAAAACTTTCATAGTATTCTCCAAAGGGGGTGTTAATTAGCGGCTATAGGGGGTGCTGTCAATAAGCTTTTCTTTTCCCCCCTGTCGCCTACGCGTTGCCTTGCTCCGTTAGATCTTTGTTATGGAGGAGAATTCCCCACCGGCCGAAGTGTAATCATATTATAGGATGCGATTGTGCGGTGAGAACAAGAGGCAGAAGATTGCAAAAAATTGAGATTGAAGTGAAAGCGCTGCAACAACAAGGGGTGCATAAACCACTCCATGGCCAACACGGTCATGTCAACCTGAACTTAGGAGAATTCATATGAACAAAGTTATCACCACAGCTCTTGCAACACTCATCGTTGCTACCAGCGGCGCCGCTTTCGCTGGCAGTGCCCATAAAGATTGTAGCAAAATGACTGGCGACGCAAAAGTGAAATGCGAATCAGAAGCTAAAAAATAGATTTTTCTTCCCTGAGAATAAACCGCGCATGAAGGTTTCTTCATGCGCGGTTTTCTTTTATAAGAGAGTGGTATTCCCATCCGAGCAAGGCGAGGCGCGAGAGCTAAGGGGTTCGGGGAGGATTCCCCAACGCACGAAGTGTAATGAGTATAACGAGGAAACCATGCGCCTGCTAATAATAGAAGATGATGATGCTCATGCCCAATTTTTTTCCGAAGGCTTGAAGCTAGCGGGGCATAATG
>JBILIE010000109.1:0-5890 GCA_044350115.1 Rickettsiales bacterium | reverse complement strand
GCTGCACGGCAATACGAAAATCTTTGATGAACTGGATGGTCTGTTCTTTGTTTGTGGTGAAGATTTTATCTAACCCCATAATATCTTCAATTCGATCGATATCTTTGGGGAGGGTGGCAACCTTCTGGTTGGCGGCGGCCACGGCGGCTCCCATGACGCGCAACTGAAGTTCCAGTTTGTCTTTTTCTTCCATTTTAGGTAAAATCGCAATGCTGTTATAGGCGGTAGCGGCAAGCAATAAAGCCGTCAGAGTTGCCCCCGCGAGCAAGGATACGTTGATGATTTTTCTGTATTTAAACAAGACGGCGCTGAAGGTGGTTTGCAAAGCGAGCATTTTTTTGGTGCTCAACCCGAAGTGGCTGGCAAAGACAACATCGGCATAGTGATCTTCGGGCAGGGCGGCTTTGTTAAGCTGGAGTATTTCCCCTGCCTCGAAAGGGCTGAGAACAACGACATTATCGGCCTTGATTTTGCTGGATTCGATATATTTTTTGATTTCGGCAGAGACGACGATAAAACAATCCAGCCCCGCTTCCTCGGTATAGGAAAGTCGCTTGAGATATTCGATGGTATTGCCAATTTCCTGCTCGATGCTTCCCGCAATCACTTCTGGCGAGGTGTCGCCAATAGGTTGGGCAAGGCGGGTGAAAGTGAGCTTGCCCGCTTTGAAAATAACTTGCCGGAAGCCCCCTACCTTGTTGTGGCAGACCAGTAATTGCCAGGGATTAGAATTTTTGCCGAGCGCTGTTTTGCTGAGTTCGTGTAAAAAGGCGGCGGATTCGATAGGGACAAGATAGATGCCTTCAAAAGGATTATCGAAAGCGAGCACAAAATCGAGCCATTGCATGAGCTGTGGCGAGCCAGCAACGGAAATGAGCATGTAATTCCAGTCTTTCCGCCCGCCACTTTCACGGCCAAGGGGCAGAGCGCCTGTAATATCTTCGGGTCCAAAATCACGTTCAAGTCGCCGCTTGATCAGTTTGCCAACACTAAATTTGGTGACGGGGGGGAGGGTGTGTTTGATGTAGGATTGATCCATCACATCCACCAAAGTGTAGATTGGCACTTTGGGGTTTGTATCCAGTATTTCGCGGAAGGGGGTGACGTTGTCTATATCCGCAGAAGCGGCGAAAAGCCTGCGTAGCACAGTGCGGCCTTCGAGAAAAACCAGAATTGCTCCCTCGTCGCCAATAATTAGAACAAAGCGGTGTTTTTTTCCGCCAGAGGCGGTTTTTTTGCTGTTAAGGGGCTTGGTATTAGGTTCTGCCTTACGCGCTGTTTGGGCTGCTTTGGGTTTTTGTTCCTGTTTCGCATCGGGCGCTTTGGCGGCTATTGCTGCCGACTCACTTTTTTTTCCAACGCTCAGTTTAGGCAGGTTAAAAGACTTCATAGAGTGATTATAGCCCAGCTTGCAGCGAGATTCAAACCCGATAAGAACCTGCTCATAATCTCTACTATGACTTGCTGCAAACGCTGGTTTCCTGCGCTTCCACTGCACATGTACGGTCAGTACACTTGCGCTGCGGTTCTCTAAAACCAGCGTTTTCGCTGCGCCCTAGCAAGATTTTGAGCAGGTTCTAAGACAATTAGAACGGCATGTTACTGAAGCTTTCGTAGAGTGGGCCAAAGACGGAGGCAATCACCCAGAAAATTAGCACACCCATGACGATAGTCAGTGCGGGCTGTATCATTCCCACCATGCCATCGACGGCATCATTAACCTCGCGGTTATAAAAGAAGCCTACATTTTCGAGGGCTTCGGTCATGTTGCCGCTATTTTCGCCGACCTTAAACATACGCACGACCATCGTCGGAAACTGGTTGGACATACGTAGTGATTGGGTAATGCTTGTGCCTTCGGACACGCTTTTGCGTACAAATTCGATGCTGTCTTTGAGCACACGATTATTCACGACATTGCGCGCTCCACTCAGCGATTCCAGCACATCAATACCACTTTTAAACATGACGGAGAAAAAGTGAGTGAAACGCGCCATATTGATTTTGCGAATGGTGGGGCCAAGCACGGGGAGCTTGAGCATATAAGTGTCCATTTTATAGGCAAAAGGCTCGTGGTTGCGATAGAAGCCGATGACGGTGCAGAGAGTCGCAATAGGCACGCCAAAAATAATATACCAATATTCCACAAAAGCATTGGAGGTGGCAATGAGCGCCCGCGTATGCATGGGAATTTCAAAGCCTTGCGAAATGATAAAGTCGAGCAGTTTAGGCACGACGGCGATCATCAAGATGGTAATCACCCCGCCCATCACCACCAGCAGAAAGATAGGATAGGTCATTGCTTTTTTGATTTTGCGTTTAAGCTCATGCGTCCATTTAAAATGCTCGACCAGATTGTCGTAAATTTCGGTGAGGTCACCTGTTTTTTCGCCTGCTTTAATAAGACCAACAAAGACCTTATCAAATTCTTTGGGGTAGGCGCTGAGTGCGTTAGAGAAGCTTTCGCCGCCCTTTACCGCTTCGTAAACACCTGCCAGAATATCGCGTAATTTGGGCGATTCTACAGAGTCGCGTACGTCGGCCAGCGCCTCAAGTAGCGGCACCCCTGCGCGGTTAAGCTGCCCTAGATGCATACAAAGAATAATCATATCTTTGTTTTTAATCTGGCTGAAGCGCCCCGCTTGCTTGGCTTTAACCTCTTTATAATCAATTAAATCCAGCCCTAATTCTTTAAGGCGCGATTCCAGATCGATAGCATTATCTGCGACGATTTCGCCGCGCATCGGTTTGCCGACGTCGCTAATGGCACGATAATGATAAGCAATAGCCATGATTTTATAACCTATCTGTCATATCGACGGTGGAGATCAGTTCGCCGATGTCTATTTCGCCGTTTAATACCTTGTCGATCCCATCTTCGATCATCGATACAAAGCCGTTCTCCAGCGCATATTCCATCATCACATTGCGCGTGGCATTGGTGGCAATCAGCTCGCGCAACCCTTCGTCAATGCGTAGAATTTCGATAATTGCGGTGCGGCCTTTATAGCCCTTGTTTTTGCAATCGATGCAGCCCACGGGATCGTGAATAACGGGTGCATTATCGGGTGAGAAGCCCAAAATGCGTGATTCTTCGGCGGTGGCTAAACGTGATTTTTTGCATTTTTCGCAGAGCTTGCGTGCAAGGCGCTGTGCGATGGAACAAATAAGTGCGGCAGAAAGTAAATGCCCCGGAACGCCGATATCGCTGAGGCGGGGAATCGCGCCGAGGGCATCGTTGGTGTGCAAAGTGGTAAATACCTGATGACCCGTAAGGGCTGCACGCACCGCCATCAGCGCCGTTTCCGCGTCGCGCACCTCCCCCACAAAGATAATATCAGGATCTTGCCGCATCAGCGATTTAATGCCCGTGTTAAAATCGATGGAGCCTTCTTTGACATTCGTCTGACGAATCAGCGGTAATTGATATTCAACGGGATCTTCCAATGTCATAATATTGACATCGATCGAGTTGATGTAATTGAGGATAGAATAGAGCGTGGTCGTTTTACCACTACCCGTAGGACCTGTGACAATAATCACGCCTTCGGGGCGCTTGAGCAAGCGTTTGAGCAAGACACTGTTATGCTCAGCAAACCCTAGTTTTTGCAGGGGAACCAGTGATTTTTGTTTGTCGAGCAAACGCATCACGACGTTTTCGCCATGCACGGTCGGCTGTGTCGCCACACGAAAATCAACCTCGCGCCCCATCATCTGAAACGAGATACGCCCATCTTGCGGTGCGCGTGTTTCGGTAATATTCATCCCCGACATAATTTTGATACGCACGGCAATGGCAGGCCAATAATCGCGGTGGAAGCTGCGTATTTGCTCCAACACGCCATCACGACGATAACGCAGGCGCAGGAATTGTCCTTCAGGTTCAAAGTGAATGTCAGAGGTGCCCACTTTGATGGAATCGATCAAAATAGCATTTACCAGACGAACAGTGGGGTTGGTGTAGCCTTCCTGCTGGCCGTCAAGCGTCCGTTTTTCTTGCACTCCCGTTTCGATTTCTTTGAGAATGCCGTCGATGGATAATTCGTAATCATAACATTTGTCGATGAGATCCATGATCTCACCTTCGCTGCAATACAGCGCCTGAATATGCGCACCTTTAGGAAAGCAGCGCCGCACCTGATCGATGGCAATCACGTTATAAACATCGGGCATTGCCAGTGTGACGGTGTTTCCCTCTTGCCCCACCGCAATAATTTTAAAGCGCACCGCCAGCTGTTTCGGTATGGATTTGATGACTGCTGGATCGAGCATTGCCGTTTTAGCGTCGAATTTTTGCGTGCCTGCAGATTCCGCCAGCACTTCGCCTAATGCACCTTCGGTGATAAAGCCCATATCCACCAAAATGGTGCCGAGTAGCTTTTTGCTGGCGCGTTGTTCCTGCAGTGCCACCATCAGCTGATCTTCTGAAATCAGTCCAAGCTCAATGAGTTTCTCACCAATACGCCTTGGGCGCTTGGGTTCTTCTGTCCCCCCCTCTATTGGCGCGGAGTCTTCCGGTGCCGAGGCAGGTAAGAGAGAGGATGCGTTAGGGAAAGGGTGTTCTGGTTCTGTCATGATGATGTCTGAGTTTCAGCCTACCCTAGGGTCTAATCCTTAGTTTTTGGTTAACAAGACGCATATGATTAGGGGGAGATGAAGATTTTTGCTTGACAGGAGGGTGGTATATAATGCATCAACGCAGCTCGCGATTGAAAAGGCCTGTGGGGGCGTAGCTCAGTTGGTAGAGCACCTGATTTGCATTCAGGGGGTCGCGGGTTCAACTCCTGTCGCCTCCACCATTTATTCGCTATAATAATCAACCGCTTATATGGCGGCGAGATAGTGAGTTAAAATCTCCATTTTTTATTTAATAAGGCTATAATAAGGGATAGGCAGCGCATTGCATGGTAATGCAGTGTAGCCATTGGTGCTGCTTTTTGAGTAGAGCCACCGCTTTCTTGACAAAAAATAGCCTCTTTTCCCCCTCTTCACATTCTCCACGAAAAAACCTCCAATACACTGTTAAATAATAACTATTTGACATTGCTTTCATTTTATGCTACACATGTAACATAGCGCAAGTTGTGCGCACGCGCTTGTTTTTCACATTTATTCAAAGAGGTATGCTTATGGCTGGTAAACAGGCCAAGGTTTTGACGCGCCCTATGTTTGGCCAAATGATAAAGGCGGTTGGGAAAAGCCGCCACCCCACACGAAACAAAGCAATCATCCTGCTTTCTGTCAAAGCGGGGCTACGCGCATCAGAGATTGCCAAACTCACATGGCCGATGGTGCTGAATGCCAAAGGCGAAGTCAGCAAAGTGATTGAGCTGCATAATAAGGCCGCCAAGAATCTGCATGGCCGCACGATTCCTATGCATCCCGAATTACAAAAAACGCTCTTACAATTGCTGCGGCATAAACAGGATGATTGCGCGTCCGTGATTGTGAGCGAGCGGGGTGAATCTATGCAGCCCAGCAGCATCGTAAACTGGTTCCAGCAGCTCTATTTCGATTTGAATATGAAAGGCTGTTCCAGTCACTCGGGAAGGCGCAGCTTTGTCACGCAGGCTGCGCGGAAAATTCATCTGGTGGGTGGCAGCTTAAAAGACGTGCAGCAGCTTGCAGGGCATCGTTCGCTGGAAACAACCCAAGCCTATATCGAGGGCGATAGCAGTATTCAGCGGCGGCTGATTGCAAGGCTGTGAAGGCATCACAAAACACAAGAACAACAACATCGAAAGGGAATCATATGAAACAGCCGCTCAACATTGTCACTCTCTGCGCCAGTGGCGACAAAGCACTGAGAGCAGGCCGCAATGCCGCCCGAATGAGACTGCTGGAAGCAAGCATCCAAGCGATAGAAGAATCCTCATGGAAAGATATTCAC
>JBILIE010000107.1:0-5891 GCA_044350115.1 Rickettsiales bacterium | reverse complement strand
CACCGCGATATTATTCGTGCAGAGAAAATCCTCGATGAAGACCATTACGGCCTGGAAAAAGTTAAAGAACGCATCCTTGAATATCTCGCAGTGCAGCAGCGCATAAACAAAATCAAAGGGCCTATTTTGTGTCTGGTTGGCCCTCCGGGTGTAGGTAAAACCTCGTTGGCGCGGTCAATTGCGCGGGCAACGGGGCGTAATTTTGTGAAGATTGCCCTCGGCGGTGTGCGGGATGAAGCAGAGATTCGCGGTCATCGCCGTACTTATATTGGTTCGATGCCAGGCAAGGTCATTCAGAGCATGAAAAAGGCGAAGAGTTCTAACCCGCTGATACTGCTCGACGAGATTGACAAAATGGGCAATGATCATCGCGGTGACCCTGCGGCGGCGTTGCTGGAGGTGTTAGACCCAGAGCAAAACAATGTGTTCAACGATCACTATTTGGAAGTGGATTATGATCTCTCCAGCGTGATGTTTATCATGACGGCTAATAGCATGAACATGCCGCGCCCATTATTGGATCGGATGGAAGTGATCCGCCTTTCGGGTTATACAGAAGATGAAAAAGTAGGCATCGCTCAACAGCATTTGATTGCAAAATCGGCAAAAGAAAATGGCCTGCGTAAAGGCGAGTGGAGCTTAACAGAAGCGGCGCTGCGCGATCTAATTCGCTATTATACGCGGGAAGCGGGCGTGCGGAATCTGGAGCGCGAAATTGCGAAACTCACGCGCAAAGCGGTGAAAGAAATTCTGCAAGGGAAATCCAAAACAATTACCGTCACGCCAGAGAATTTAAAGCAATATGCGGGCATCCGCAAATATAGCCACGGCGAAGCCGAAACGGTTGATCTCGTGGGCATGACCACGGGGCTGGCCTATACCGAAGTTGGTGGCGATCTGCTCATCATCGAATCGCTCGCGGTGCCGGGAAAAGGCCTCGTAAAAATCACGGGTAAGCTTGGCGAAGTGATGCAGGAATCGGCGCAAGCGGCACTCAGCTATGTACGCTTCCGCGCCGTGGAATTTGGGATTGATCCGCGTGATATTCAGCGCAAAGATATCCATATTCACGTGCCTGAAGGTGCCACACCAAAAGACGGACCCAGCGCGGGGATTGCGATGACAACGACCATTGTTTCTGTATTCACAGGCATCCCTGTTGATCGCTCTGTGGCGATGACGGGCGAGGTGACATTGCGCGGTCGCGTGCTGCCGATTGGTGGGCTGAAAGAGAAGCTGTTGGCGGCATTGCGCGGCGGCATCAAAACCGTGCTCATCCCGCAAGAGAACGAAAAAGATCTCGAAGAAATCCCCGAAAATGTAAAACGTGAACTCACCATTATTCCTGTTTCCACGGTGGACGAAGTGTTGAAACTTGCTCTCACCAAGCCACTCATCCCCCTCGAATGGTCAGACGAAATGGAAAAAGATTTGATGCGCGGTGGCCGCAAGGAATATGACGCAGAGCATGTGGGGATGCGGACGCATTAGTTTGTGATGACCATTCTACCTGCCAAATTTCCGCAGGATTTAGAAATTCTGCGTGGGCTATTTCGTCAGTACGAGCAGTTTTTGGGCATCTCGCTTTGTTTTCAGGATTTTGAAGCAGAATTAAATTCGCTACCTGGAAAGTATGCGCCGCCAATGGGCGGCTGCTGGATTGAATGGCATGAAGATAAAGCGGTGGGGTGCGTGGCAATCCGTCCGTTGGAGGGTGTAATTGCGGAAGTAAAGCGCCTCTATGTACTGCCCGAAATGGCAGGGCAGGGCATTGGCAGGAAACTGATGCAACGAGCGATTAGTGAAGCACGCATCCGCAATTATCATACCCTCTATTTAGACACGCTCACGCGGTTGCAGCCAGCATTGCAGTTATATCAATCGCTCGGATTTAAACCGATTGCGCCCTACAATGAGGCAGAGTTGGAAGATCTTTGCTATCTCAAATTGGCGCTCTAAACACGTAAAAACCAAAAGTCTGGGCAGGGATATTTTCTGCCACATTTTTATAAATAATGGACATTCTTCTGATTTGGGGCTAGGAGGGTGTTCACGTTTTGCATAGGCAAAATAGGTTTAACTTAATTCTAAGGGTGAGAATAATGAAAAAATACATTGGATTATGCTTTTTAGCCGCCATGCTAGCAGCCCCTGCTGTATATGCTGATGCCGCGCAGGATGCTGCTTTTGACGATCGCAACAATGCTGTGATCGATAATCGTGGTAATTGCGTTTTGACCAAATGGATGGATAATAAAAACGGTTGCGTTGCCGCTCCTAAAGAGGAAGCAGCTGCTCCTGTAGTGACTCCTGCACCTGTTCCGGCGCCTGTGCCTACTGCCACAGTCGTTGCTTCTAAAGAAGCGCGCACGGTGTATTTCGATTTTGACAGCGCTGCGCTGACGATAGAATCACAAGACAAACTGAAAACGCTTGCAACGCTCATCAACGGCTCTACCCGCGTGACTAGCGTGCGTATGGTTGGTTTCACTGACCAATACGGTACTAACGATTATAACCAAGTGCTCTCGCAAAAACGCGTAGATGCAGTTCGTAGCTATCTGGATCCATTGATCACCTTGAACATTGACCCTAGCACTACTGAATTCCGCGCTGCGGGCAAAGCCACTGACTCTAAATGCGATGGTGTGAAAAACCGCCCAGAACGCATTGTGTGCATGAAAGAAGAGCGCCGCGTTGAAGTGGAACTCGGTTACGAAACTTCTTCTAAGTAAGCTTAGTTTTGTATCATGTTAAAGGAGGCATCAGAGCAATCTGGTGCCTCTTTCTTTTGAAAGCCATTGCCAAGCCAAATTTGCTTGCTATAGTGCGGCTCCCCTTTGAGAGGCCACTTTATAAAGGGCGATTAGCTCAGTTGGTTAGAGCGCCACGTTGACATCGTGGAGGCCGATGGTTCGAGTCCATTATCGCCCACCATACTTTCATTTTATGGCAGTTTTGCCATAAGGTCGAAGGGTTTATTCATTGTATATTCTATTTTTTTGCCGTTCAAAACCAAGTTCGAGAATACAAATCTCATGATCTTGTTCTGCTGGGCAGGTTCCGAAATCAGGAAAAGCTCATGCGCTCGCGAAGTCAGTTCCAGTAAGGCGGTAAGCGTATCGGTAAACTTATCATCGGCAACGAAATGATCCTGCAACTGCATTTCCAGATCGTGCTTTTTGCGTGTTAGTTCTTTTGCTTTATCGTCATAGATAGCCTGAGTAACTCACTTGCGTTTCAATGATATCTTCTTATTCAAAGCTACTTTTTTAGTCGCAGAAGTAGGTTTTTTCTTTTTTGCTTTTTGTGGGACGCTAGTTTCCAAAACTTTAGTCTTTTTATGCAGGATAAAGTTTCTGTACAGAAAGCTTTCAATAATCGAAATCATTGTATCGAGTTCTTTCACTGATGGTTTCCATCCGCGATGAGCAGCCGCACTACCAGCATCAGTCAATACTTTTAAGACTTCTTGTTCTTCTTTTCCAATTTTACCTTTTTCTATTAATTCATTGAGTTTCTCAATAAAGTATTGATTGGGGTTGATGCCTAATAACTCAGAAGCCCGATCAAAGGCTGTCCGAATGCCAATGGCGGCAAGAATCCGCAAATCATTATTTAGCGCAATATAAACACTTTCTAACAAATCACTTAAATCTTTGTCGCCCAAATCCCACGAAGTTACCCATTCTGGGGATTCTTTCTTTGAAGGTGCGGGCCAATATGTAATGCGAGGAACAAGTTCATTATCCCATTCATCTGTTGCCGCGTTGAAAAAAGGATGCCAATCTTCTGAGCATATTTCTTGTTTTTGGAAGTAAATAGCATCGCAGCCCCTACATTTTAGTATCCGATAATCACTGCATCCATTTACACCAGCGCCTTCGTCTTCCCAGCAATACTCATGATGAGCTAATATATCCGAGTGCCTATTCCCTTTGCATTCTGGGCAATGACCTTTGACAGTTTTAGGGCTTTCTATTGTCATCTTATGCTTGCGCGTGTTGTTCGGGTGCGGCATAAGGCCGAATCTTTACAATACTGCGCGAGGCGATACTGCGCTTGGCTTCGATCGTGTCAAAATCATTCTGCAAACGCAGCCAGTAGCCTTCGGAAAGGCGGAAGAATTTGCATAGGCGCAAATCTGTATCAGCCGAAATGCCGCGTGTGCCGTTGACGATGGCATGGATGCGGTTGCGCGGCACACACAGCGCATCAGCCAGCGCGTTCTGGCTCATTTTCAGTTCTTCCAGAAATTCATGTTTTAGAATATCGCCAGGGTGTGGATTTTTTAATTGTGCCATAACTTTTTCCTTTCTTTAGTGATAATCGGTGATCGCAACTTCCGATGCTTCCCCGTCGTGCCGGACAAAGCAAATCCGCCATTGTTTATTGATGCGGATGCTGTACTGGCCTTTTCTATCGCCTTTCAGTGCCTCTAAATGATTGCCCGGAGGATTCCGCAAATCTTCCAGCGTGCGCGAGTTGTTCAACTGACGCAGCTTGCGCCACGCCTTTTCCTGCACGTCATGCGGAAACTTGCGGCTGTCATTACCGCCCCAGATTCCTTCGGTTTCTTTGCAACTGAATGAGACAATCATAAGTTCCTCCTTTATAGCGTGGTATGTGGTTCGTATCAATGTTATTTCTGCTCCAATTGATAGTCCTGCAAACGCAAAGACTCAAAGCGATGCAGGGCTTGGGTTGCAGTGCGAATGGCATGGAATTTCATTCGGTTGATCACGGGAATTTCCTGCAAAAGATTGCGAACGGCATACCATGTATGCGAAGCGGATTTTTCTGTCAGGATGGTGCGGAGGCCGCTGGTGCCGACGCGGTTAAGCACCTCTGGTGCCCGCGCAGCCGCAGCATAACTAACACAGGATTATCCGATGCAGGGCAGTGCGCTGCCCTGCATCGCCAATATTCGTTTTGAAGCAGAATGTTTTGGAAAAACCAGACGATACTTTGAAGCTTGCAGGACAAAACGGGTTTCTTCGCCTCACGCATGAGGGTCATAGCGTGAAATCGCCTGCGACCAGGGTGAACAGCCCTGTCAGCTCAATCTGAAAATCGGTGACGCTGTTGCCGTCGCTATCGACATAGACGATAGTATTGCCACCGCTCTGCTGGAAGGCGACCTGGCTCACGACACCCGTATAATTAGCCTCGCCCGCGCCGCCCGCACGGAAGGTGAAGCTGCCCGCGAAGGCGGAGAGGTTGATTTTATCGCCGCTGGTGAAATCAGTGATAATATCGCGGCTGCCGGAACCAATGCCAGAATCGGTGTTGGCATTGAAAAAGAAGTTATCGCCGCCTGTACCGCCAGTCAGACTATCCACGCCACTACCGCCAGTAAGTGAGTCGCCGGCTGCTCCCGCGCTTAACGTATCCGCGCCTGCACCACCGGTAAGAACATCCGCGAAAGTGAAGCTGGTGAAATTGAAATTTTTAGAGGCATCGGTAATGGCAGATCCATTAAGGGTCTGCACACCCAAAGTCGTAGCCACCACTGTCACCGTATTGCCCGTAAAACCACTGGAAGAAAAATAGGCATCCGTAAAAGTAAGGGTATTAGCAAAGCCGTTAGTAAACTCAAACGTTTCAAAGCCAGTGAGCGTCGTATTGGTGCCGCTATTGAATGTGAAAGTGTTAGTGGTAATACGCAGGGTATCCGCCCCCGCACCACCGGAAATAGTATCAGCGGTGGTGATATTATTGGCATTTTCAGTATAGAGATCACTCCCCGACCCCAAATCGACCAGATCGCTACCAGCCCCACCCGTCGCCGTATCATTCCCCGCTCCACCGCGGAGGGTATCGTTGCCACCACCGCTTGTCATGCTTGCCGCATAAGAAGCATTGGTGACGGCGGAAACATCCCAATTCTG
>JBILIE010000108.1:0-5891 GCA_044350115.1 Rickettsiales bacterium | reverse complement strand
TCATAACGTTCAGATTCTTCCAGCAGGGGAACATCGGCATAATCGCGCCAGTCGGATTGTAGGCGCGTGCGGCGAATCCAGTTGAGGGTGAGGTTGCCGCTGCTATCGCGTATTCCCGCCAAACGCACGGGCGAGAACGGTTTGAGTGCGCGGGCGGTATAGGTGAAATCCTGTGATTCCGTCTGGCCGAGCGTTGCGCCTATGCTTACGCCTTTATATTTGCGTGCAAGACCGATGATGCTGCTTACGCTGGTGTCTTTGCTTAAGTTGGCATCGAGCAACACGAATCTCTCGCCGATGGCGTGGCTGCTCATCGCCCCTTCCGTTCCCATTTGTCCACGCAGTAATCCGCTGAGTTGGTATTTCCCTGCCGCGAGTAATGTTGCGGTTTGGAACTGGATAATCTCATCACCCAATAACGCCGCATTCGCGCCGTTGAGCAAAGCGGTTTCGCTTGCCGTGAATAATTCTCCTGCGCCCAGCAATAAGACCGTCACGGTGTTTTTCACATCCATAAAGGCTGCATTGGCTGCACCGTCTAACACTGTCAGCGCCGTGCCTTGCGTGGCGGCTTCTGCTGCCGTCAATACGCGGTTATAATTCTGCCCTGCATCCGCCGAGCGATACAACACCGCACCTTCCCAGCCTTGCGCCAGCGGCGTTGCCGCCATGCGTAATATAGGCTGCGTGGGGTTATCATTCGGCAATGCGGGAATATCGAGCAGTTGCATTTTCGTTGTCGCCACGGCTTGCGGCAAGGCGAGTGTCGATGCTGCTGCAATCGTCGCCTGCATATCATAAGTGGTCACATCCTCCGCCACGCCCTGCACCTGCAACGCATTGCCCACACCAAGGCGCGTGCGGGTGATGCGGATCGTATGCACCGCATCGCCGTCATCCACCGCAATCACATCCGTCGGCTCCAGTGCCATATATTTCGGCGGCAATTCGAGCGTATAGCGCGTGCGCCCCATCCATGCGGTATAGAGGCTGATTTCAGCGATGGTCTGCGCCTGCGATTGCTCCATCACCAGCGGGAAATTGAGCGTAGTGCGCTCTTCGCTCTCGGTGGTGATGCGCTGCGCAATCTGATGCCCTGGCTGATATTGCGTGAGCTTATCAAGATAGACCACGCTCACTTGTTGCGGCAATTCAATCTCCTGCGCACGGGTGAGTTTGAGTTTATTCGGCAGCAAATCTTCCGTCGGAATCGCCGCCGCAATCTCGCTACCGCGATGGTTAAAACGGATCTGATTATCCGACTCCACCGCATCAAAAAAGTACGCACCCATCAGCTGCTCAATCGCCTGACGCACACTCTGTTGGCGGGTGAGCACAAAGCCATCCACCAATCCTTGCAGGCGCGAAACATCCACATCGCCTGTTGCTAATCCTGCACGTTCGCATAAATCTGCCACGATCGCCGCAAGGCCAGAAATACCAAATTTGCCGTTGACCCAATGGCCATAACGCCAGAGTTCGCCATCCGTCCACACGGAATCCAAATCAGGCCAGTAAGGGAAAGGCCGCGCATCCCATGTCCAAAGGAACATGCGCTCCAGCATGGCTGAATCTTTCCATTTCGTTTCCGTCGCTGCAATCGCCACGCGCTGGGCGCGGTTATCGACACGGCCTTTGGAAAATCGCGGATAAAAACTCTCGCTGGAATTGGGATCCCAAAACACATTTGGTTGATTGCTCGCGCCGTCCACACTCGGAAAACCATATTCCGTAAACCAGATCTTTTTGCTCTCTGGCACCCAAGCCGTCGTGCTGCTATCGGGGTTTACATGTTCATTTTCCCACCACCATGCAATATTTTTCCATGCATATTCTGGCGCGAGTGATGCCGTTGTCGTGCGCTCGGGGTCGGTATAATACCAGTCATAGCCCTCGCCTTCTGTCCAGCCGTCGATAATCTCCGGCACATCATATTCGCGCGGTTGCGGGCGGTTGGTGAGCGGAAAATACGCGTCAATCCCCACCACATCAATATTCGGCGATGCCCAGAGTGGATCCATATGATACCAGCCACCTTCGGTGTGATGATACTCCGTCCAATCCGCCGCATAAGTCACTTTCGCGCTGCTGCCGAGAATCCCTTTAACAGTCGCCGCCAGCGAAACCAGCGCATTCACTGCAGGATAAACGCCTGCTGAACTCGCAACTTTGGTAAGGCCAACCAATTCCGACCCAATCACAAACGCATCCACTTTGCCATTCACCAGATTCGCATAATGCGAAATAAAGGCGTTATAGCCATTAGTTTTGGTGAAGAAATCTCCAACTGCCGAAGCGGTTCCCGTCACGCGCCCGCGCCATGGTTTGTTTTCCGTATCCATAAAAAACATGGGGTACAGCATAATCTTATAGCCACGTGTGCGCAGCTCATCGAGATAGCGCAACAACGCCGAGTCATCAGGCGTGCCGCCATAACGCGGCGTGCCATCCACCAGCGTAATCTGCCGCGCTGTGCTGCGGGTAAAACTACCCACGCCCCATGTATCGGGTGAAGTGATCGCACCGATTTGAAATTCCACACCGGGTTTAATCACGCAACTCGCCGCATCAATACTATCGCCAAACCAAGTAACGACCACACCAATCCATTCCACATTCTTGCAATCCGCCGCGAGCTGATCAAGCGCCAGCAGCGCATTAGCCTTGCCCTCCGTGTTATGTGAATTAATCGGCTCCTGCGCGCCTTGCTGGGCGAAGAATGCGCCCGCCTGCTCGCCTGCGATTTTATATTGAATGGTGTCGTCATAGACAAACTCACCCGCACCGGGGATCATGATCATCGAGGTGACCATCTCCTCCACAGGCACACCATCAAAATCAGGCTGAAGCACTTTGCGCTTCACCTCAAACGTAAAATTGGGAATACGATTGCCAAAGGCCGCGAGCGGGAAATCTTCCACCACCACATAGGCCAAGCCACGATAGGTGGGGGTTTTGCCGATGCCTTCAAAACCTTCGATAAAACTATCGGGCATTTGCGTTTCACCGCCTTTGTAAAGTCACTGGAGGTTTTATACCTCGAGTGGAAAACTCGCGCCGCAGAAATGCGGACAGAAAGGGGACGCTAAGGCGACCCCACCGCAAAAGCGCATCACCTGTAAAAAGGTCGATGCGCTTTTGTGCTTTTGGGGCTGCGTCATCCCTCGTCGCTTACGGCTCTATCAGGATAACAACTACTTTTACCCTTTATCCCCGCAATTTGCCTCAAATTGCTTGCGTGTCATTCAATGAAAATACTGAAAATACTTGATTTTAATTCTTAAATGTGATAATTATGTAACTATGCGTCAATTGTTAACAGTTTGTTGTTTATGCGCGCTACTCACGGGTTGTAGTGGGTGGAATATTTCGCGGTCTGACGAACGTAACGGCCATTTTCGAACCCTTGCCAATATCTCTCATTTCGACGAAAACACCGAAAAAGAAGCACTGACTTTCGACATCCGCAAGCGAGAGCGATCTATTATGGCCGAGCGCACATTTTACGAAAATGGTGCGGTCAGCGCCTCTTTCATCGGCGGCCGTCACCGTCAATATCGTTGGATGACGGGCATTGTGATAGATTATAGCTTTTGATCTTTTTTTAAATGGGGGAACCCTCCCCCATCGCTTCGCTGCCCCCCGCTCACACGCCTCACTCTTGTTAGGTTAAGCAGCGATAAACCTTTATCAGTCGTACCCTCCACTCCTGCGTAAATCCATGCTCCACCACTTTTCGCATCGGCGCATAAGCATGGATGAGCGTGCCTTCACCAAAAATCCCGAGATGCTGTGCGCGACCATCAATGACAAATAATCCGATACTACCCGCCATAGGCGCATCGATCACTTCCATCGCTTCTGCTAATTTTTGCTGCAAATAATCGCTATCAGGAAAATGCCCATAACCAAGCTCATCCAGCTTTTCCAGCCCAAGCTCTAATTCTGCCGCAACTCCCACCAGCAAACCCAAGCAATCCACACCAATATTCTTTGTGCGGCCTTGGTGCTTAAACGGGGTACCAAGCCAACCACGCGCAGATTCCACTATTTTATTCTCCAAACCGAGCAAGGCGAGGTGCGAAGCGGCAGGGGGAGCGCAGCGCTGGGAGGGAAAGCCCCCCTCAGGCAACACAGTCGCACTGTCATATTTATTTAATAAATCTGTCATCTAACTGCAATCTTGGCTTGATAAGTTGGGTTTACAGAAGCCCATCTGGCTTTACAAAAACGAGAAGGAAACAAAACAATGGTACGCCCAGTAATTTCTAATTATCAACAACTTAATCAATACGAACCCCGTATTGCGGTGATTGAAGATACCGCCAGCCCTGCCAGCAAAAAAGTGCTGGAGATTATCAAAAATGTGGGCGGAAAATCGATGATCATTCCTCGCTTTTTGAGCGATCGTCTGCTGGCATCGCAAGGTCTCACCAAGCCAGAAATCAACCGTATCAAACGCGCCGCAAACGCCGATGAAGTGCGTGAGTTCGAGCAGCAAATCAGCGCGGCAACTCGCCTGCATCTGCAATATATCACGCGCAAACTCACTTTTGTGGATGCGGTGGTGTTACCCGGAAATCAATATGACATCCCGCCTTCAGCCTATCACGACATCGCAGTGGATGCGCATACCCGCGTCGCTCCGCCGATTGATGTGCGTTTCCAAACCGAGCTGATGATGGCGGAATATGCGCTGCATACCCGCAAGATTCCTATCCTTGGTATCTCTGGCGGCATGCAATTGCTGGTGGTCAAAACCGGCGGCAAGCTGGTACAGCACCTTCCCTCTTTCGATAAATTCGAAAAGCAATTGCTAGAAACAGTAAGCACCGTCAGTGCGGCGAAGGCTAACACTCCTTTATCGCTCGAAAAGCTTTCACTGCGTAATGAAAAAGTAGTAAGCGAACTCAGCCCGCATTTCAAAGTTGTGCAACCACGTTCGATTCTGGGGGTGATGCTGGCGACTTCTGATTTTGAACAACGCGCCGCAGAATATGGCGCAGTGCATCTCAACCACCAAGGCGTGCGTCCACAAGACGTCAACCAAAGTGAGATGAAAGTAACCGCGCTCACCAGCGATGGTGCTTATGTGGAAGCCATCGAGCATGCCTATCACCCGATGTGCATCGGCATCCAGTTCCATCCCGAATATCATAACGATCTAGGTATGCGAATGATCAAAGAAGTGGTGGATTATGCACGCACGCTCAAATCAGGCAGCTTCGATGCGAAAGCCAAAGTGCCTTCTTATATCGACCTGCACGAGCAGGATCTCGCACCTCGTGTGATTACTGCGCAAGCGAGTAATGCAGCGCGACTGGAGCTGATTCAGTAGCGTAAATTTAGACGTATCATTTGTGGGCATCCGTGTTTTTCACGGGTGCCCGTTTCATTTTAGATCATCACCACTCACTTCGCGTACCCGCCGTTTCCAACATATTATCCAACCCTGGAACATGCGGCTCACCGCGAAAATTCTCGGCATTATTATAGCGATTCGTGCAAGTGCTTATCGTCTTATCGCAACCTTGTTGAATGGTATAGCTGTTCCCCACCGCAATCGGAAAGGGCAGCGGCAATGCCAGCACTATTTCTGCCCCGCGTGATTCTTTGATTTCAGCACTCAAGCCCGCATTCGCGCCACTGGTGAAGGTCACTTTGCCATAGGCAAAATGCCCGCTGATTTCTGTGCGGCTGCTGTCTTTAAATTGCGATTGGCTGGTAGCGACGGTAACGGTTCCTGTAAACGTATAGGCCGCTAAATTCTTGCCGCATTTTGCATCACCAAATTGCGCGCGACACATCGGGGAATACAGCTCGCCGATATGCTGTGAAAGCTTCTGCGTCAGGCCGCGAATCTCGGCAATAAACTCCCCACCGCGAATTTC
>JBILIE010000106.1:0-5902 GCA_044350115.1 Rickettsiales bacterium | reverse complement strand
CGCAGCTTGTGCTGCTTGTTGCAACCATCCCCCCAATTGAGCGTAATATTCCGTAAGGAATCCATCTAGCTCTTGTTTTTCTTCTGCCAGACAGGCCTGAAAGCGAAAAAGATAATGCCAACCGCGAGTAATGAGATCTTCCAGAAGTTCTATTTCTAAATCACTCACTGCCGACGGCATCATATTTGTCTCTCCCCGACACAAGATTTAGTAACAGGGGTGGATCAGAATGCAAGATGTGCTGACTTTTATCCACAAGATAATTTTTTAATGATCGATTTTTGAAAAAACGATAGGGTGTTTTTCTAAACTCAAATCTCACGCAAGGAGCAAAAAATGTCGAGCGAAAATGAAATTGAAGGCACTGACGGTAACGATATTTTGACAGGCACTGTGAATGCAGATCGTCTCGATGGTGATCACGGTAATGATGTGTTGAACGCAGGCGCGGGCAATGATCGTTTGAAGGGTGATAATGGTGCAGACACACTGACGGGCGGCGCAGGATCCGATCGGTTTGATTTTGATGCGGATGATTCGCGTGCAAATAGCCTTGATGTGATTACCGATTTTGTGCGCGGCACAGACAAAATTGATTTAAGCGATCTGGGTATTACCAGCTTCAGCCAAATTGGTGTGGCAAGCAGCGGTGGCGTTACTACCGTTTCAGTTTCAAGCCTTGGGTTTCAATTATCGCTCACGGGCGCTCATGCACTGGCCGCTACCGATTTTATTTTCTTTGGACAAAGCAATAGTGTCGGCAGCAGCGGTAACGATAGCCCGAGCGATTGGGATGATTCTTTTGAGGATTCGATTAATGGCAGCTTGGGGGAAGACAGCATTTCTGGCGATATTGATGATGATAGCATCTTCGGCGGTGGCAGCCTGAATTCCCCTAACGATGGTGACGATCGCATTTATGGCCATCACGGACATGATCGTATTTATGGTAATGGCGGCGATGATTCTATTTTTGGCGACGATAGCTTCAACGATGATAGCGGCTATGACGATTCTATTTATGGTGGCATGGGCGATGATTCGGTTTATGGCAGCGGCGGCGACGACAGTATCTCTGGCAATGACGGCGCGGATCTTCTTTGCGGTGGTAAAAACAACGACACGATCACCGGTGGATCAGGCAATGATATTTTCGTCTTCCTCAGCAATGGCGGATACGATCTCGTGCTGGATTTAGAAGAAAGCGATATCATCAGCATCCAATCTTCCACACTCAACAGCTTTGATGATTTAACCATTACGCAGGATGCTAATGGCGCCTTCATCAGCTTGGGTAACGGCACAGGAATCACCTTCGCCAGCCCGCAAAGTTTTGATGCGAGTGATTTCTTTTTCTGGAGTTGATTGATTACACCGCGATAATTTTATCGAGCGGTGTGTCGTGGGGTGTTACTGGCAGGGCAGAAATTTTTTGCCAGTGATACGCGCAGCCGATGGTGTGTAACACCGGATTGGTTTTGCGAAATTCGGCGATGGTGGCATCGTAATAGCCGCCGCCATAACCAATGCGGTGTTTGTCTTTATCGTATGCCAGCAGTGGCACCAGCATGACATCGGGCATCACTTCATGTGCGGATTCGGGTGGCTCGCCAATGCCGAATTTGTCGAGGCCTAATTTCATGCCGGGGTGCCAACGGCGAAAATGCATCACATGCCCTTGTTTAGGAATGACTGGCAGCGCACAAGTGAGGCCGTGATCATGCAGCACTTCCATCAGCGGCAATACATCGATTTCGCCTTTGATGGGGTAGTAACCTGCAACACTATGGATGTTTTTTTTCTTGAGATAGCTAAGTGCCTTCTGGGTGAAATCTGCAGACACAGTGACGCGCTCTAGCTCAGGTATCGCCAGACGTTTCACCAACATATCATGTCGTATATGGGTCTTAGGCATGGGGTGAATATGGCACAGAACAGGCGTATATTCAAGCAGATAGCAGATAGGGTTTAGGTAATCCCACCCCACCGCCGATGAATCCACAACCATTGATCGGGATGTTCTAAAATCCATTGTTCTAATTGCTGATGCATTCGGCACATGATTTCGGGAGTTGGCTCTTCCGAAGTGAAGGGCAGATCACAAAACTCAATACGGAAACGTACATTGGGTTCGCGCACCACACGCGTCATTACAATTGGCACATGAAAGCGCTTGGCAAGATCAGCGGTGGCGGGCGCGCTCATGGCGGGAAGACCGAAGAAAGGCACCTCGATTCCATCATTCATTTTCTGATCGATAAGGATACCAAGGGCGCGACCTGATTTGAGTGCGCGCAACACCTCCGCCGCACCGCGCCTGCCTTTGGGATAGAGCGCTGCACAATGTTTGTGGCGAATGTGATAGATGAGTTTATCCACCAGCGGATTGTTGATGCGGCGATAAATCAGAGTGAGCGGTAAATGACGCAGATGCGAAACGAGTGGCGTGACTTCCCAATTTCCTAAATGCGCTGCAGCATAAATTGAATGGGGATGTGGCATGACCAGAGGCATCTGAATCCGTGCGGCCAGTTGCGGTGAATTGAGCCACGGATATTCTGCCAAAGTGCGCCCCAAATTATCCCACATGCCGTGCAAAATTTTGGCGATCTCTGCTTCGTTTTTCTGCGGAAATACGGCGCGTAAATTTGTGGCGGCAATGCGATGCCATTTGAGTTTGGGGCCAAGGTTGCGACCAATCAGGCTGCCTAAAGCAGAAGCAACATCAAGCGGCAGCACGCGAAATAACGCAAAGAAAAATCCGAGTACAACGAATTCAGGCAGCGATCTTAGGAGAGTTTTTTGGTGAGCCATGCGGCAAACTCCTCTGGCTGATCAAACTGAAATTTAATATCAACGATAATCACTTCACGCAGAAAATCGGCGGGTAATTTTACGGCATCTTTAGCGGTGGTCAGGAGGGGCAAATTGAGAGCCCGAAGTGATGCAATATCCTGTGCAGTGTAATAATAATGGTCAGGGTAAGCCTTGGTATGCGTAAGTTGTGCGCCATATTCACTCAGCATAGAAAAGAATTTTTCTGGTCGCCCAATGCCTGCAAATGCGGCAATGGGGGAAGAAGAAATTTCTAAACCCAGCGGCACAATCTTGCCTGAAAAGTGAGGTTGGTTTGTAGTGAAGTTCGTTTTGTTTTCACCCACCATCACCACGGCATCTGTTTTTGCGAGTGCCATAGCAAGTGGCTCTCTTAGAGCGCCAGCGGGAATTACACGGTTATTGCTAATGCCTGTTGCACCGTCGATTACCAATAGCGAAACATTTTTCTTCAGTGCAGGATTTTGTAATCCATCATCCATAATCAAATGCGAGGCACCTGCCGCAGTTGCCGCTTGTGCGCTGGCGATACGATTCACACTCACCCAACATGGTGCGGAACGGGCTAGCAAAATCGGTTCGTCTCCCACCTCAAATGCGCGATGTGCGGAAGTGACAAGAATTGGCTTTGATTGTGGTTTTCCGCCATAGCCTCGGCTAAGGAAATGCGGTTGTTGACTGGTGTTTTTTAGCAGTTCTGCCACTGCCAGTGCGACGGGTGTTTTACCTGCACCGCCCGCGACGACATTGCCGATGCAGATAACGGGCTTGCTGATGCGATGCGGCGTTACCCACTTCCCGCGCAACCATCCTGCCAAAATGTAAAGCCAGCTCAGTGGCAATAGCAGCGTGGAAATCACCCCGCGTGATTGCCAGAAGGAGGGTGCTTTCATGCGACCCTCCCTGCAATATTTTGCAGTAAGGCTTCCACAATGCCGCTATGTTTTTGCACTGCTTGCGCGGCGGCTTTGGCATAAGATTCCCGCAACGATTTATCTGCCAGCAGTGTACTCACTTTTGCAGTGAGTGCGGGTGCATCTGCGACTTGAATCACGGCATTTTCGCGCAGCATTTCGGCTGTGACAGCGGCAAAATTATGCATATGCTGCCCGCAGAGAATAGCGCAATTTAGCCGCGCAGGTTCAAGCAAATTCTGCCCACCATGCGGCACGAGCGACCCACCGATAAACACAATCTCGCTCAGGCGATAAAACAGACCGAGTTCGCCCATCGTATCTGCGAGATAGATTTCTATCTGTGGGGGAATCCTCCCCCAAGCTTCGCTCTCCCCCACGGCTCGCGCCGCCTCGCCTTGCTCGGTTGGGTGCTGCGTTTTTATGGTCTTGTTTTTGGAGCGCTGCACTAACTGCAAGCTCCGCTCGTGCAACATCGCGGCAATCGCATCTCCTCGCGGTGCATGACGTGGAACAAGAATCGTAAGCAGATCAGGATAGGTTTTTTTGAGTGCCAGATGCACTTGAGCAATCTGTTCTTCCTCCCCTGCATGGGTGCTGGAAGCGAGCCAGAAAGGGCGATTGCCGAGACTTGCTTGCAAAGTGGCTAATTCTGTTTCGTCGCAAGTGAGTGGCGGCGCATCGTATTTTAAATTGCCTAGGCAGTTTATTACTGTAAGGGGGCTTACCCCCCCTATGCCTTCGGCTACCCCTGCCGCTATCGCGCCACGCTTTATAATGGTTTGAAACCGTGCTGCATCCGCCTCGCTTTGCGGGAAGATGGCGGTGAAGCATTGCAGCATTTCGCGCAGTAGCGACGGGCAGAGTTGCCAGCGACGGAAGCTGCGCTCAGACATCCGCGCATTGATGAGATGCATCGGGCAGGGTGTCATCTTCGCCATATTTGGCCAAAGTTCAGATTCGATCCAGAAGGCGAGTTGCGGCTGCCAATGTGCAAAGAATCGGCGCAACACCGCAGGATTATCCAGTGGCGCGAATTGATGAAACGCGCGCGGCGGTAATTTTGTCGCCATCAATTTGGCGGAGGTGACCGTCACCGTTGTTACCATCACTTGCCATTCGGGATGCTTTGCCAAGAATGCGTCAATCAGTGGTAGCATCGAAGCTGACTCGCCCATGCTGGCGGCGTGGATCCACAACAAAGGGGGCAAGCCCCCATTGTCCCCTTTGGCGCTTCGCTGCCTCCCGCTGCGCGCCTCGCCTTGCTCGGATGAGAGTGCTAAATAACCTAGTCGCTCTTGCAGCCGCGCTGCATCTTCTTTCCCACGGTGTAACCGCCACTGTAACAACAGCGGTAAAAAGGGTGTGGTGAGCACTGTGAGCAAACGATAAACTGAATACATTGCGCGGGTATATCAATTTGCAGCAAAATATGCTAGTATGTGCTCCAATTTAACCAAAGGAGCTTGTGATGACTAAAAAAGCAAAAGCGACAAAATCGATTGAATTGGTAGCAAAATCGGGCGTAGATACGGGTATTAAGGCCAGTGCTCGTGCGAAACTTGCAGAAAAACTGGGCACAGTGCTTGCCAGCAATTATACGCTCACACTTAAAACTCAGAACTATCATTGGCATGTGACAGGTGCGAATTTTATCAGCCTGCATGAGATGTTTGGCGAGCATTACACGGTGCTTTCTGCCGCAACGGATGAGTTGGCCGAGCGTGTCCGCGCTTTGGGTCATTTTGCGCCTGCGACTTTCCGCGAATTTGGCAAACTTAGTTTTGTGAAAGAAGACGCTACTGCGCCCGCAACAGCAGAGGCGATGGTTGGTAATTTACTGGTAGATCACGAGGCCATGGCGCGTGAATGCCGCGAAGTAAAAACCACTGCCGAAGATGCGGGTGATGATGTGACGACGGATATGATGGTGGAACGTTGCGCCTATCACGAAAAAACTGCATGGATGCTGCGCGCCACGCTCGGCAAATAAATTGCTTTAGCGTTAAAAAAAGGGGAGCCGATTGGCTCCCCTTTTTTGCGTTGAGTAATATTATTATCTCGCTGCGGGAACAATGCGTGCGCGGTCGTCGCGATAGACTACCATCACACGGGTGCCGACCCCAATCGGAGTGGTGTCTTGCTGCAATACC
>JBILIE010000004.1:0-19177 GCA_044350115.1 Rickettsiales bacterium | reverse complement strand
TTCAAAATCACCAACTACAGCCGCAGCGGCGCCCATCGCGGGGAAGAGGTCTATGACTTTTCCTTAGAAAGCTCTGGCACCATTAATTATAGTCAAACCGCGTAACTTCTATACGCGGCGCCCATCAGCTCGCCTTGCTTTGTGCGCCCACCAGCTTGCCACAGGCTTCTTTAATCCGCTTGCAGGCTTCTTCAAGCAAAGCGTCAGAGGTGGCATAAGAGATACGGAAGAATCCCTCCAGACCGAAGGCAGAGCCCATCACGGCGGCGACTTTGGCTTCTTCCAACAAATACGCGCAGAAGTCGGTGTCGTTGGCGATTGTCTTTCCCGTAGGAGTCACTTTGCCGATGAAGGCTTCGCAGGAAGGAAACACATAAAACGCGCCTTCGGGCGTGGCGCAAGTGATGCCTTCGATTTGATTCAGCCACGCCACCACTTTATTACGGCGGCTGGCGAAGATTTCGCGCCATTCTTTGAGGAATGATTGATCACCATTCAGCGCGCCCACAGTTGCGCCTTGCGAGATGGACGAGGCGTTGGAGGTGCTTTGCGATTGGATTGTATCCATCGCTTTGATGAGCGTTGCTGGCCCGCCGGCATAGCCAATCCGCCAGCCCGTCATCGCATAGGCCTTCGACACGCCGTTAATGGTAAGCGTGCGGGTTTTAAGTTCGGGCGCGACTTGCGCAATCGTGAAATATTCGAAGCCGTCATAAACCAGATGCTCGTAAATATCGTCGCTCATAATCCACACATGCGGGTGTTTTTTCAGCACTTCGGCCAATGCGACGAGTTCTGCTTTCGTATAAGCCGCGCCAGTGGGGTTGCTTGGGCTGTTGAGAATCAGCCATTTGGTTTTGGGCGTAATCGCCGCTTCAAGCTGCGCGGGGGTGAGCTTAAAATTCTGCGTCACAGGGCAGGAAACAACGACAGGTTTGCCGCCGAAAATCGATACCATTTCGGGGTAAGACACCCAATAAGGCGCGGGGATGATGACTTCGTCGCCGTCATTCACTGTCGCCATCAATGCGTTAAAAATCACATGTTTCGCACCGCTACCAACGATGATTTCATTCACCGCATATTCCAAGCCGTTCTCACGCGAGAATTTACCGATCACGGCTTTGCGGATTTCCACTGTACCGCTGACGGGCGTGTATTTCGTCTGGCCTTTGGCCATGGCCTCCCGCGCTGCCTCTTTCACAAATTCGGGCGTATCAAAATCCGGCTCGCCGACGCTAAGCGAGATAATATCCGCCCCCGCCGCTTTAAGTTCCGCCGCTTTGGCCGAAATGGCAAGCGTTGGCGAAGGCTGCATCAGATTCATACGGGTGGCGAGGATAGAAGTCATTATTAAGCATCACAAAGTTGGTTGAATGCACGAAATATAACATCCATGCTTCTTTTGTCACCTAGTCTGTGGAGCAGCAGGATAAATTTTTAACGACGGTTTTTCCACAAAATCGAGATCGACAATCAACACGCCCTCTTTAGGGAACACCACATGGGCAGGAAAGGGCTGCACATCCAGCGCTTCAGGTGTGGCAGGCTGGGCGGTGTTGGGGTGCAGCGGTGCGATTAATTCAGGCGGCAGAATGATAGTATAGGCGCCAGCAGGCCCCATCTTCTGCGCGGCAAGTTCGAGGCCGAAAGGCACGCCTTTGCCTTCGCCCAGTTCAAAATAAACAGGTGCGCCGCCAAGGCTGCTAAACAGCATCTTCCCCGTATTGTCCCAGAGCGTAAGATGGGCGATGGCAGGGTCGCCACAGCGCAAATCATACCCCGCGCCACCACGCTCCATAAAGCGTCGGATCGGCATTTCACCAATGACAGGCAGAGTGGGCGTGGCGGAAACAACGCTTACAATATGCGTAGTAACTTCTGATTTAGCAGTGCTGAACGGCGAGACGGTGAAGTCTTTGGGAACATCAATTTTGCGTGTTTCGCCTATCTGTGCGCCCTCTAACCCCCAGACAAACCCTTGTGCCTGTGCATCGCTGGCTTTGTTTAAGGCTACATTGTGGGTTGCGCCAGCCTCATTGCGATAGGTCACGGTTTGGCCGCAAAATACGGCGCGGCCTGTACCCGCTTTAAGCACTAAACCCGTCACATCCGCCCGCATTCTGGGGAAGGCTTTGCCAATCGTATTAAACGCATCAAGCGCAATAAGCCGATCAATACGCGGATCATCCGAATGCGGAGTGGATTTACCCGCCTCTGCGAGGATTGTCTGCGAATTTTCCTGCGTTTTTTGAGCCGTCTCAGCGATATCCCCTTGCACATAATTAAACACTGCAAATCCAAGAAATCCTATGATCAGCAAATTCACCAGCTTCATTGGCAAGGGTGTTGGTGGTTTCTGCGCCTTATGTTCGGCTTTGGGCAATGGCCCCGCTTTATTCGTTTGCGTCAGAGGCGCAGGAGAAGGGCTGGCAATGGGGGGGGCATCATCAGGCGTGGGAGCATCGGTCATGAGTTGATTCTAGCCCTGCTCGTCGAGATTGTACAGTGAAGGGATTATTACAGGTTTGCTCTTCACGCATGGCCATACAATATAATGAAAGCGAGCAGCATATTTTAACGTTTTTCTCACTAAAGGAGTGATATAAAACAGGCTATGACCCATTCACTGCTTGAACTTTCCACCCTCCCACCGCTTCAGCGGTATCTCAACCGCGAGCTTTCGCTACTGGCATTTAATATGCGTGTACTGGATGAGGCGCAAAATCCGCATAATCCACTGCTGGAGCGGCTACGTTTTTTATCTATCTCTTCGTCAAATCTCGATGAGTTTTACATGGTGCGCGTTGCGGGAATGCTGGATAAACTGCATTACGAGCCGCATCACCGCAGCGACGACGGCCTTGCGCCCGAAGAACAATTGGAAGTGGCGCATGAAGGCGCTAATAAATTAGTCAATGCCCAGCAACATTGCTGGAACCAATTGCGCCGTGAGTTGAAAAAAAACGATATTGTGGTAGTCACCGCAGAGGATCTCAGCGCCACCGAGCAAAAATGGCTGCGCGAATATTTCCTCGAAAATCTGTTTCCTATCCTCACGCCGATTGCGATTGATCCCGCGCATCCCTTCCCTTTCATCCCCAATTTGGGCATCACCCAATTGTTCCATTTGCGCGAGGAAGGAAAAACCAAAAAGAAATTTGCCGTGGTGCAATTCCCCACCAAAATGAAGCGGTTTATTGCACTACCCAGCCATGCCCGCAGCAAAAAAGCGCGGTTTATTATGGCGGAAGAAGTGATCGAACGTTTCATCGATTCGCTCTTTCCGGGGTTTGTGGCGGAAGATTCAGGCATTATCCGCATCATCCGCGATAGCGATTTAGAGGTAGAAGAAGACGGCAACGATCTGGTGCGCGATTTCGAACTCGCCATTAAACGTCGCAAGCGTGGGCGCGTAGTGCGGATCAAAGCGGGGGAATCACTGTCGGACGATCTACTCAAACTCGTTGTCGCTAATTTACAGGTGCAGGAGCAGGATTGCACCATTGTGCGCGGCATGGTCGGCATGGTGCATTTAAGCGAGTTATGCGACATCAACCGCCCCGAGTTGAAATTTACGCCCTTCACCGTACGTTTCCCTGAACGCATTGAAGATTTTGGCGGTGATTGCTTCGCGGCCATTGCGGCAAAAGATATTGTCGTGCATCACCCTTACGAAAGCTTCGATGCGGTGATTCAGTTCATCCGTCAGGCCGCGCGCGATCCTGATGTCATCTCGATCAAAGGCACACTCTATCGCACCAGTTCAGATTCGCCAATTATCGCCGCATTGATCGAAGCCGCCGAAAATGGCAAATCCGTCACCGCCGTCGTCGAACTTAAAGCGCGGTTCGACGAAGAAGCCAATATCCGCTGGGCGCGGGATTTAGAGCGTGCGGGGGTGCAGGTGGTCTATGGTTTTGTGAAGCTCAAAACCCATGCCAAAGTCACGCTCGTTACGCGCCGCACCGAAAAAGGCATGAAGTCATTTGTGCATTTCGGCACCGGTAATTATCACCCCAGCACCGCGAAAGTCTATACCGACCTCTCCTTTTTCACGAGCGACGAAACCCTGTGTCGTGATGCCGCGTATTTTTTCAATTTCGTCACGGGCTATGCCCAGCCAAAAGACCTCAAAAAGCTGGTGCTGGCACCGCATGATCTGCGCAACAAACTGATCGAACTTATCCGCAAAGAAGTCGCGCATGTGCAAGCAGGTCGCAAAGGCAACATCTGGGCGAAGATGAACTCGCTGCTTGATCCACAGATTATCGACGAGCTTTATCTCGCCTCGCAAGCAGGCGTAACTATTAACCTCATCATTCGTGGGGTTTGCGCCCTGCGCCCACAAGTGACGGGGTTGTCGGATAATATCACGGTCAAAAGCATTGTCGGGCGCTTCCTCGAACATTCGCGCATTTATTGCTTTGGCGATGGTCATACGCTGCCGTCAGAAAACGCCAAAGTCTTTATCGGTTCCGCCGATTGGATGCCGCGCAACCTCAATGGCCGCGTCGAAATGATGGTGCCGATCGAAAACCCGACCGTCCACGCCCAAATCCTCGGTCAGATTATGCTGGCGAACTTGAAGGACGAAAAACAAAGCTGGATGCTCCAGCCCGATGGCTCGTACAAGCGTATGCCCTATAAAGAAGACGGCTTCTCTGCCCATGATTATTTCATGACCAATCCGTCGCTTTCTGGCCGAGGCAAAGCGCTGCAAAAAGCCAAATCCGCCAGCGCCGATATTTATAATTTAAGGCGGAAAGAAAAATAGGTTATGTATGCTCGCTGCCTAACCCAGAATATCAACTCACGGAGTTTATCATGTCATCCACCGCCAATGCTGCTCGTGCGAATCCTGCGGAATCGGGTTTTATTTATTTAGGCGGAAGCAGCGCATCACCACAAGGCATTAATCTGCGTTATGCCAACCGCCACGGCCTGATTGCGGGCGCAACGGGGACGGGTAAAACCGTGACATTGCAAGCAATGGCAGAGGGATTTTCGCGTGCTGGCGTGCCTGTATTTATGGCGGATGTGAAGGGTGATCTCACGGGCATTTCACAAGCAGGCGGGGCAAATGCGCGCATTGAGGAACGCTTAAAAATACTTAGCATCAGCGATTTTGAATTTGCTGCTTGCCCTGCAATTGTGTGGGATGTGTTCGGCACGCAAGGCCATCCGCTGCGTACCACGATTTCAGAAATGGGGCCATTATTGCTCTCGCGTTTATTAAATTTATCCGGCGCGCAAGAAGGCGTATTGCAGATCGCCTTTGCGGTGGCGGATGATGAAGGAATGCTATTGCTGGATCTGAAAGATCTGCGCGCAATGCTGAACCATATCAGCGAACATACGGAAGAATATAAAGAATACGGCCTCATCAGCAAAGCCTCGGTGGGGGCGGTTTTGCGCAATTTATTAGAGCTAGAACAACAAGGCGCCGAAAAGTTTTTTGGCGAACCCGCGCTGGATATTTCTGACCTGATGCGCACCAACGCGAAGGGTCAGGGCATGGTCAATATCCTCGCCGCAGATGTGCTGATTAATTCGCCCAAACTCTATGCGACCTTCTTGCTCTGGATGCTTTCGGAGCTGTTTGAAAACCTGCCCGAAGCGGGCGATTTGGACAAACCCAAATTGGTGTTCTTTTTTGACGAAGCGCATTTGTTGTTTAACGATGCGCCGAAAGCCTTGGTGGATAAGGTGGAGCAGGTGGTGCGTCTGATTCGCTCCAAAGGAGTGGGCATTTATTTTGTGACGCAAAACCCGATGGATATTCCGCAGGATATTCTGGGACAATTGGGCAATCGGGTGCAACATGCGCTGCGCGCGTTTACGCCGCAGGATCAAAAAGCGGTGAAAGTGGCGGCAGAAACGTTCCGCCCCAATCCCGCACTGGATACAGCGCAGGTGATTACCGAGCTTGCGGTTGGCGAGGCCTTGGTTTCGACATTGGAACAAGGCGGCGCGCCCAGCATCGTGCAGCGCACGCTCATCTGCCCGCCCAGTTCCCGCCTTGGCCCTGTGACACAGCAAGAACGCAAAAGCATCCGCGAGAACAGCCCTTGCACGAGCTATGAACGTGCGGAAGATCGGGAATCGGCTTACGAAAAATTGCAGGTGAAAAGTCAGTCGTCAGAACAAACGGAAATTCCACGCACGGAGCAGCCACGGTATAAAGCGGTGGGCTATCAACGCCAAAGCACGACCGAAGCGATCGTCAAAAACGTGGCGCGTGCCGCTGCTTCCAGCGTGGGACGTCAGATTGGCAATGCGATTATCCGTGGTGTGCTGGGCAGTATTTTTAAGCGTTAAACTTATAGCATCCGAGCAAGTGCGGGCCGCAAAGCGAGGGGTTTGGGGCACCGTAACCCCAATCAAAAGAAAACTAATAATGCGGCGGCGGCGTTTCTTCCGCTTGCGAGCGGATCTGAAAACCATCGCCTGCGCTGGCTTTGAGCATGGCGCGGAGCGACGCAAGATCTGCGCGCAGAGAGGTGATTTCTTTTTGCTGCGCATAAAGTTCATCGCTGAGTCGCGCAATTTCATCCTGCTGGTGGGCAGTGATTTCTTGTAAGGTGATCAGTTCGCGATTCATACGACTTCTTTATTAAAATGAAAGCCGCGCACATGATAACCGCGTGCGTAGAAGAATTTATGCCCTGCCGCATTTTCGACATAGGAATCGAGAATCACCAGCTTGCAGCCTTCCTGTTTGGCTTTGGCCTCTGCCCAGTCGAACAACGCGGCGGCGTAGCCATCACGCCGATGATCGGGGTGAACGAACAAACATTCTAATTGCAAAAACTTTTTGGAATACAGCCGATAACCGATGCGATACGTCACTGCGGCTTTGCAGGTTTCGCCATGAAACACACCGATCATCTTCCAGTTTTCGGCGAGCATCAACGCCATGCCCGCCCGCATTTCCTGCGGGGTCATGGTCGTGTACATGCCTTCCAGCAGCAGGTTGCCCGCTTCGATCAGTTCTGGCGTGGTGCATTCGGTGATGGTGGTCATTTAGGAAGCTGCGCCTCCATATACGCCCGCAAAATCGCATTCATACGTGTTTGATAGCCCTTGCCCTGACGGCGGAAAAAACTCACCACATCACGATCAAAGCGCACCGTGAGGCGTTCTTTGGTTTCGGGGATGACGAGCCTGGCATTTTTGAACCATTCCTCGTCCAGTTCAGGAATTTCAGAACAATCGATGTCTTCGTCTTTCATTTCTGCCAGACGTTTCCAATCGGTTTTTCCCATACCAAGCTGGCGCAGCTTGCGCGCTTGGTCAGCCGTATAGCTTACTAAATTCTCGTCGCTCATTGTCGCGTGCCTTCCTTGCAGAAATAATGCGAATATCATCACCACGCATCGTATAAACAACGGTAATGAATCCGCACATCGTTTTGCCGATGGCTTTCCATCGTTGCTCGCCCTTTTGAGGAGTGGGCAAAGCAAGATGGTTTACCTCAAAAATCTCAATGGCATCTAAAAAGTCGATGCCGTGCTTAAGTTGGTTGGATTCGCATTTTTGCGAATCCCAGATATAGTTTTTCTCAGTCATAATCGGGTTAACCCTTTGAGTGGCGTTAGAGGTTAACTTCCCTATTACTTTCGTCTTCTCTCTTGCGGATAAGTACGAACTCAGTATGCACATCCGTACATACAGCGTCAAGCTAAAACCAGACCCCGCAACAAGTGCGGGGTGACAGGGGGGAGGAAAAGTGGGTGAGAGCTAAGCCGCCGCTTTCAGCTCGCCGCGTACCAGTGCCATATAGGTGTTCATGATATCGAAAGTGGCGGCACCGGGGGTGTATTTCAAATCCGCGATTTCGCCAATCGGCGTCACTTCCGCTGCGCTGCCAGTAATGAACACTTCTTTGAAATCGCCGAGTTCTTCGGGGCGGATATGGCGCTCGACCACGTTAATGCCTTTATCACGGGCGATTTGCATCACGGTGCGGCGGGTGATGCCGTTGAGGAAACAATCGGCTTGCGGCGTGTGTAATTCACCATCATGCGTGAAGAAGAAGATATTGGCACCTGTGCATTCTGCCACATAACCACGATAATCGAGCATCAGCGCATCATCGTAGCCTTCTTTCATCGCTTTATCTTTGGCAAGCGTGCAGATCATATACAAGCCCGCAGCTTTGGCGTGAACAGGAGCGGATTTCGGCGAGGGGCGCTCCCAATTCGACCATGCTAATTTGAGGCCTTTGGCTTTCGCTTCAGGCGAGAAATAGCTTGGCCATTCCCATGCGGCAATGGCAACATGGATGGTATTATGGCCTGAAGCAACCGAAAGCTGCTCGCTGCCGCGCCATGCCACAGGGCGCATATAACCATCGGTGATGCTATTGCTGCGGATAACTTCCTTGCAGGCTTCGTTCAACTCGGCATCGGTATAAGGCAAATCAAAGCCCAACGTAATGGCAGAAAAACGCAGGCGTTTGGTGTGTTCTTCGAGCTTAAAAATATGACCATTATAGGCACGCTGACCTTCAAACACGCTGGATCCATAATGCAGGCCGTGGGTGAGAATGTGAATTTTCGCGTCTTTCCATTCCACAAAAGTTCCGTTGTGCCAGATGACGCCGCTGCGTTGATCGATATTAGTCATAAGTTTTGCCCTTAGATTTTAGCTGTTAGGTGGTAGAAAATAGCCTGTAACCTAGGCAATCGCAATCGCAGAAATTTGGCGGCCGTAATCGGCTTCGGCGCGGTGCGTGGTGCGGCGGAAGCTGAAGAAGAGCGATTCCTCGGTATAAGTATTATCGGGCAGCGTGTGGATGTGAGCGATGCCAGCGGCTTGCAAGCGCGATTCGCAAAAGGCTTTGAGGTTGAAAAGATAGTGGCTGGGGCTGCCGATGTCGCGATCAAAAAATTCGGCGTGGCTGGGGTTTCTGGTCACAAAATTGCCGTGGAAAAGACCATCCACCTGATAGGATTCCTGCGCGATGCAGGGGCCGATGGCAGCGGTGATAGTGGCGCGGGTTGCGCCGAGGGATTCCATCGCCGTGATGGTGTTTTCGAGCACACCGCCCATCGCGCCTTTCCAGCCTGCATGGGCTGCGCCGATAACGCCTGCTTTGGCATCGCAAAACAACACAGGCGCGCAATCCGCAGTGAGAATGCCCAGTGCAATTTGGGGAGTCTTCGTCACCATCGCATCCGCTTTCGGGGCGTTGAATTGTTGAAAAGGATCGGTAATGGTCACCACCTCTGCGCTGTGGATTTGATAGAGTGTGCAGAGCGCCTCCGCCTCAAAATAATCCTGCACACGCTTGCGGTTTTCCAGCACATGTTCTGCCAGATCATTGGAGCCTGCACCGCAATTGAGACCCTCATAAATCCCCTCGCTCACGCCACCCTCGCGGGTGAAAAAACCGTGAGGGGAGGATAAGACAGAGGAGGTGAGAGGGTGTAACATAAGTCACTTATACTGCGTGTCGCGGCAGCGAGCAAGTGCGAGACGCAAGGGGTAGTTTAATGGCAGTTAAGAAAGAACAAGCAATTGGCGCTGTTTTTTCGCCACGGCCTGTTTTGGCATGACCCTTGCTTATACTGTGCACAGCGTTTATTGCTGCTAAAGGGAAGAATTATACGGCAAGAATGGGCAATACGAATACTCTCAGAAACATATTGTTCAGCATGTTAGCGGTCGCATCGCTGACGTGCACAGGGGCGTATGCGCAAACGGCGCCGGTGGTCAAAGCTGCTAAAATCCGTGATTTTGGTCGGGTGAGCTTTGAATGGGCGAAGGAGGTGCGCCTTAAAGCAAGCAGCAATGGCAAACAATTACGGGTAACATTTGAGCAGCCCGCTAAAATTAATTCTGCGACGATTTTGAGTGGGTTGAAGCCCTATGTGACTTCGGTGCAGCAAAGCGCCGATGGACGCACATTGACTCTGAGCACGAATCAGGCCTATCAAATCCGCAGTTTTGTTAGCAATAATGTGAATGGTTTTGATATTTTGCGGCTTAGTGAGGCACCCACGCCCGTGGCCGTGAATGACAAAAAAACGCCGCCGCCTGCTCCTGCTGCTAAGGTGGAAGCGCCCGTGGCGGCAAAGCCTGCTGTCGAGAAACTCCCCTTTGCGGTGGTATCGAAAGAAGAAGTAGCGAAAAACAATCGGCCAAAAGAGCTAATCAAGCCAGAGCGACCTGCTAAGCCTAAGCCTAAGCCCACGCCGAAGGTGGCGATTACCACCACACCCGCAGAGCTTGCAGCGAGTTTAAGCAAGCTCAAGCCTGTCGAAGCAGCCGCCATCGCCGCAGAAGCGGCAAAGGCCGAGCTGGCCGCCCCACCGAAAGTAGCGCCAGAACCCGCAGCCAAACCCGCTGCCGAAGCACCAAAAGAACAGATAGAGGCCCCCACACAAGCGGTGGAGGAAGAAAAAGTAACAGCCGAAACTGAGACGGAGAATAAGGCTGAGACTGCAAATGCTCCCCTCCCCGCATCGGAGGCACCGGCGGAAACCACGCCTGAAGCCCCCGCCACCACCACAGAAGAAACCCCCGCAGAAGATCGCCCCAACCCGATAGAAGCGATTAACGATGCAGCAATTCCTGCGGCAGATGCGGTGGCACCCGCGCCTGCCGAACCAGCCGCTGAATTACCCGCAGTCAGTGTTCCGGGTGGCGCGCCTGTGGTGACGACAACGCTGGACGAACTTAATAACGAAATCAAAATCACCTTCCCCTTTGCGCAACGCGTTGCGGTGGGAGCGTTTCGGCGGGGTAATCAGGATTATTTGTATTTCAGCCAGCCCATTGAGATGAATTTAGAAGCATTGCGTAATACTGCGGGGATTGAAGAACTCAAATCTACCCCGCTGGGCAATGGGTTGCTTGTTACCTTCCAAACCCCCAAACTTGGTTTAGTGGCGCATAAGCCTGCCAATGGCTATGCGTGGAATTTCACGCTCACCCCGTCTGTCACTCCGCCGCGCACTCCGATACGGGCGATTCCACAAACCGAGCCGCCTCTCAAGCCGCATTTGTTGCTGCAAGTGCTGGAGATTCTCGATGGCGTGACGTTGGTGGATCCGCTGGCGGGAGATACGCTGGTGATTGTGCCGAGCTATCGTAGCGGCGATGGCGTTTTCCCCGCCCGTCAGTTTGTAGAATTTGACATGCCGATTACGGCGCAGGGAATGCTCGTAAAGCCCAAAACCGATAATTTGCGGATTGCACGCCTGCGCGACGGAATGAAGATCACCGCGCCAGAAGGGATCACCTTATCCAAAAACCTTCCCGCGATTATTGCGGTGGATAATAGCAATGCGGTGGAAGGAGGCAACAGCCTGTTTCCCTATAATCTATGGAAAACCCCTGAAGACAAAAAAAGCTACGAATTTGCCAATGAAATTACCGGGCAGATTCCGCTTTCTTCTGGTGCCGCGAAACAATCACTTCGTTTGCGTTTGGCGCAATTATATCTGGCGGAAGAGCGTCCCGTCGAGGCACTTGCATTACTCGAACTTATCCGCCGCGAAGCGCCTAATTTTTACAAACAAAATAGGCTGGTTGCCCTGCATGGTGCAGCCAATTTCCTGATGAATCGTACCCTTGAAGCGGCGGCGGATTTTGCTGATCAGACGCTTAATAATATCCCCGAAGTAGAGCTTTGGCGCGATACCACTGCCATTTTATTGACGGGCGATGGTCGTGGCAATTACATGGATTATTATAAAAACTTTATCAGCCATTATCCGCCGTATTTTGCCCCGCGTCTGGCGTTGATAGCGTCGGAACTGCATATTGGGCGCAAACAATATAATCGCGCCCTCAAAATTTATGAGACCCTGATGCCCGAGCAGCTCCGTGCTTCTAGCAAAGGCTATATGGACTACCAGATGGGGCGGATTTCTGCCGAAACAGGGCAAGTGGCGCAGGCCACCAAAATCTGGGAAGAACTGGCCAAAAAGCCCGATAATTTTATCCGTAGCCGTGCCGTATTTGCGCTTACCAACCATTTGTTGCGTGAGGCTAAAATTGGGATCCCCGAGGCTATTCGTCGCCTAGATCAAATCCGCATCACATGGCGCGGGGACGATTTCGAGCTGGGTCTGCTGCGCTATCTCGGCGATCTCTACGAGGCCAACCATCAGGAGCGCGAGGCGTTGCGCGCCTATCGCGAGATCATCCAATTCTTCCCCGATAATCCGGAGAATCTGGCCTTGCTGGGCAAGATGTCGGATATGTTCCTTGCGCTGTTTAATGGCGGTATGGCCGATAAAATGAGCCCGCTAGAGGCGCTGGCACTTTACTATGAATTCCGCGATCTCACGCCGCTGGGCGATGCGGGCGATAAGATGGTGCGCAACCTTGCCGATCGTCTGGTGAATGTGGATCTGCTCGATCGCGCCGCAGCCTTGCTCGAACATCAGGTGCGCTATCGTTTGGCGGGGGAACAGCGCAGCCGCGTGGGCGCGCAACTCGCCCTCATTCAATTGTTCAACCGTCAGCCCAAAAAGGCGCTGCAAGCGCTCGAACTCACGGGCTATGGGCAAAACCCAGAGGCCTTGCAACATACCCGGACTATCCTCACTGCCCGTGCTCTGGCGGATGTCGGGGAAACGCCACGAGCGCTACATTTGCTGGAAGACGACGAATCGGCAGAAGCAGGCAACCTCCGCATCGGCATTCATTGGGATAAGAAAGACTGGAAGAATGTGATTTCCAGTGGCGAATTGGTGATGGGTCAGCGCAAAGATCCCACCGCTAAAATTTCAGATGATGAAAGCGCGGTGCTGCTGAAACTCGCCATTGCCTATGTTTTCGAGCGGCAAAACGAGCAGGTGCAATATCTGCGTGACTACTTCCTGCCGCTGATGAAGGGTAATAAAAACGAGCATGTCTTTGATTTTATCACCCGCGATGCGCCCGTGGATTATCGCAACCTCGCCAAACTGACGCGCCATCTTAGCGATGTTGAAACCTTCCTCAGCAGCTACCGCAAAAAGATCGATCAAGAAGGATTAAGCAAAGCAATTCCTTAGAACCCGTCTGGTGAAAAAGAATGAGGTGAGCAGTTGTCGCCCTCTGATAAAAAACGCTTTCCCCATCAACCCACACTCCGCACAAGCGGCGCTAGCCGCGCAGTTGCGGAGTCCCTCTGAGAGAGATTCCGCAACTACGGCCTTACGGCCTTGTGCGGAAGGTGAGCCCTTTTAACCAGACAGGTTCTTAGTGTGTTTTGGGGTGCCTAGGAAAGCCTACCAGCGCAGAATTTTTCTGCCTGCCCATGCGCCGATGGCGGCAAATAATAATGTGGGTAGATAATGCCATAGCACAAGATGGGCAATGTCATCCGTCTGCTCTTCAATCCGTAGCATCAGGCACCCCAAAGCCGTGGCGGCAAACACCACATACATCCCCGCTTGCGCTGGCTGCACGCTTGCCCCGCCACGCTGAATCGCCATGATCAAGGCGGTAGGGATAATCGCCAACACGCCAATACAAGCGGTGCACAGCAAACAGGCCATGTGTGGCGGAGTTTTGGGAATCACCATGGTTTCTGATACAGGCATCAGGCTCAGCGCTACCAACAGCGCGACAAAGGCCATGCCCGCCAGCATCGGCAAACGCAACAACCAGCTGCGTTGATAACTATCGGGATAGGCCAGATGTACCGCTGCCAAAACGCTAGTGATGATGATGATTAGCAGCAATAGCAGCTCCAGCACAAATTCTGGTCGCGCCAGTTGCACCGCAAAATCAGGGCGAATCCCCAGCCAATTCACGCTCAGCGCCGCATAGGCCAGCAACACCGCCGCTAGCCGTGCAAGATACCACGAAGGCGGCTTCATCACGCTGATAGGTGTTAAATCTGCGATTAAATCGTCAATATTCACGATGCGTTTTCCGTTAATTTTGCCTTGATTGCCTTATATGCCCGATGCGCCGCCACTTTCACTGCCGATTCATTCATGCCTAATTGCTTGCCCACTTCGCTCGCCGTATAGCCTTCCATATGCATCAGATGAATAATTTTCTGCGTGCGCTGCGGCAATTTTTCTACTTCTTCTGTAACCGATTCGTCGAGCAATGTGATTTCGGTTACAGGCGCGCTCAACAAATCTTCCATTTCGGCAATATCAACGCTCACATGCTGCATCTGGCTATAATGTTTACGCAAATGATCCGTCAGCCGAAACCGCGCAATCGCCATCACCCACGGCAGCACAGGCCGGGTGCCATCATAAGTATGCCGCGCTTTATGGATAGAAATCAGAACCTCCTGCAGCACATCTTCCACCTCTGAAATCGCGATGCGCCTGCCGATAAACCGCCGTAATTTGCCCGAAATTTCTGTCAGGAAAATGCGGTAGGATTTCTCATCCCCTGCTAATGCCGCTTGAAATAACGTGTCCCACTCTGCCTGCATTATTCCTGTAACCTTTTGAGCGTGGCGTGCGAATCAGAAGTATGCAACCCTAAAACGAGATGATTTATGCCATTTTTACTGCGCCAATACAATCTGTTCTTAAGCCTCACGCAACACCTGCAACTACTGGCCTTACTCGCCGCACGCGTCACCCTCGCATAGGTCTTCTGGCGTGCAGGCATGGTGAGATTTGACGATTTCGACAATACCGTCGCGCTGTTTGCCAACGAATATCAGGTGCCACTGCTACCCTCGTATTTCGCCGCACTCAGCGCTACTTTCTTCGAGCTTACCTGCTCTGTTTTGCTAGCCTTAGGGCTGGCCGCACGGCTCGCCACCTTGCCGCTGATAGCCATGACCGCCGTCATCCAATTCACTTATTTTCAGCATATGGAGCATCTTTATTGGGTAACATTGCTGGTGACTTTACTCAGTTGCGGCGCGGGGAAGTTTTCGCTGGATTACCTTATCAAAAACAAAGGAGCTAAATCATTAGCAGTTGTTCTTCCTGCACCTCCAGCGCGTCCATGGCGCATGATCTTTACATGGATCAATTGCGCGAAAAAGCAGCCAAACCCAAAGCGGTGGTGGAGGCTCCACCGCTAGTGAATCCCGTGATCATGCTCGACCCTAACCGCGCTTTGGATGTTTTGGCTTAAGCCTGCTTCGCCAATTTCACTTCCTCGGCTTTCGTATCACTTTCCAGCAACTTTCGTGCGGCGGGGGTGTGCAAAATATGCAGCTCGCGCATTTGTTTTTCGTTGGCGGTGTTGGGCGCGCTCATCAGCAGATCTTCTGCTTTCTGCGTCATCGGGAAGGCGATCACTTCACGGATATTCGGCTCATTCGCCAACAACATCACCATGCGATCCACACCGGGAGCGAGGCCACCATGCGGCGGTGCACCATAATGGAAGGCGCGGAAGAGTGCGCCAAATTTGTCTTCCACCATCGATTGCGGATAGCCTGCAATCTCAAACGCTTTCACCATCAAATCAGGCTTATGGTTACGAATCGCGCCCGAAGACAGTTCAATCCCGTTGCAGACAATGTCATATTGATAGGCTTTAATATTGAGCAGTTTTTCTTTATCGCCTGCTGCCGCCACAAGGGCTTCCATCCCGCCTTGCGGCATCGAAAATGGATTGTGAGAGAAGTCGATTTTCTTATCTTCATCGTTCCATTCGTAATAAGGGAAATCCACCACCCAGCAGAATTTGAAGATGTCTTTTTCCAGCAGATCCAATTCATTGCCCAAGCGAATCCGCACTTGTCCGGCAATTGCGCCCGCCGCGTCATAATCGCCCGATGCGAAGAAAACAGCATCGCCATTTTTCAGATTACATAGGGTTTTGAGTGCGGCGATTTTATCTTCACTCAAAAATTTACCAATCGGGCCTTTCACTTCACCATCAGCCCCAAAGCCAAGATAAGCCAGCCCTTTCGCGCCAAGTTCTTGCGCAAACGCGATGGTTTGGTCGAAGAAGCTACGCGGTTTATCCGCCGCATTCGGCGCAGGAATCGCGCGGATATGCCCACCATTTTCGATGATGGTATTAAAAATTCCAAAGCCGCTGCCACGCCAGATTTCTGTCGCATCCGCCAGTTCAATGGGGTTGCGTAAATCGGGTTTATCTACGCCGTATTTCAGCATCGATTCATCAAATGCAATACGCGGGAAGGGATAATTCGTCAGCGTTTTGCCGCCGCCAAATTCTTCAAACACACCGTGCAACACTGGCTCAATCGCCGCAAACACATCTTCTTGCGTCACAAAGCTCATTTCCATATCAAGCTGGTAGAACTCACCTGGTGAGCGATCCGCGCGCGCATCTTCATCGCGGAAACATGGCGCGATCTGGAAGTAGCGATCAAAACCGCTCACCATCAACAACTGCTTAAACATCTGCGGCGCTTGCGGCAGCGCATAAAACTTGCCGGGATGTACCCGCGAAGGCACCAGATAATCCCGCGCACCTTCAGGGCTGGAAGCGGTAAGAATCGGCGTTTGAAATTCGGTAAAACCCTGCGCGACCATACGACGGCGCAAGCTATTAATCACATTCGAGCGCAGTAAAATATTCTGATGCAGTTTCTCGCGGCGCAGATCAAGGAAGCGATATTTCAGGCGGGTTTCCTCAGGGAAGTCCTTATCCGAATTCACCTGTACGGGCAGCTGATCATCCGTCACCGCCGATTCCAAATTCCACTGCTCAATCACCACTTCAATCGCGCCTGTCGGCAGATTGGGGTTCACGGTTGCGCCTTCACGCGCCACAACCTTACCCGTAATGGTAATCACGCTTTCGTTACGCACCCGTGCGATTTCGTCGAATTGCGCTTCGCCTGAGGTCACCAATTGCGTAATACCGTAATGGTCGCGCAGATCGATAAAGGTGAGTTGCCCATGATCGCGCTTGCGATGCACCCAGCCTGAAAGACGAACGGCTTGGCCGACTTGTTCAGCACGAAGTTGGCTACAATGATGAGTACGATAAGTGTGCATGGTTTATTCTCTGTCAAAAAGGTTTAAGATGGCCTCTATAGAGGATTCCTACCCATGAAACAAGAGCCTGAAACCATCACCCCCATCCACCTCACCCCCAAATCCCCGCGTGATGCGGTGGAAGGGACAGTGACAGACGCAGCGGGGAACACATGGCTGAAAGTACGCGTCACCGTGCCGCCGGAAGATGGCAAAGCAAATAAAGCGCTGCTCAAACTGCTGGCCAAACACTGGGGCTGCGCGGTGAGTGAGTTGAAAATTATCAGTGGAGAAACCAGCCGTTATAAGCGAGTGAGGCGACTGATTACTGCTCGCTAATATCACTGGAGTTCATGATATTTTCAAGCATCTGGCGCTGTTGGCCGGAATAACCTTGGCTATCTTCCACGGGCTGATCTTCGCCCTCTTTCTCGGCTTTCATTTTCTCGCTCATTGAGGAGATTTCTTCCAGATATCCGGGGGCAATGGCCGCCAACATTAAGGCGCCTTTCTGGGCAAAGGGACGGGTCTGTGCGCCTTTAATCCATTCTGGCGGATTTTCTTCATCCACCACCAGCGACAAGACCAAATATCCCAGCGAGACGATAAACGCACCGCGCAAAGCCCCAAAACCAAGGCCGAGCAGGTTGTCGAGCATCCCCACATCGCTCCCTGATTTAATATAACGCACGATCAGCGCATTGATGATCGAAATCACCAGCAACACCACGATATAAGTGCCCAGCCCGCCGAGCAGATAGGCTACCATTGGCTTGCTGGTATGGGCTTTGAGCATCGTGCTGACGGGTTCAAAGGCATAAAGCGTGATAATCCCCGCACCAAGCCATGCGCCGAGCGACAGCACCTCGCGCACAAAGCCACGGAAAAACGCGAGCAACGTGGAGAGCAAAAACACGATGATCACCACCGCGTCGAACATATTAAGAGAAGCTTCTACCATGCCCTCTGGTTTACGGGGAAACAGGGGAGTGGGTCAACGGGAATTATCCGCGACCCCTTTGTTTTTTGGGCGACTGCAATGCAGGAGCGTTTGCCGGTGAAAATTCCTGCTCGGCGAGTTTCTGAAGACCAGGCAGCTGGTTCTTAAGATTTCTGGTAATACTCTGAGTTAGGCCGTATTCTGCCAGAGGCATTATGCTCACGGGGATCTTTATACCCGAAGAAATTTCACAGTTAAGTCGTGCAGGATCGCCCTTAAAGTGCTCTACAAAAATATGCACCTTTGGTTCGTCATTTTTCCAGAGCGCAACCATAGCCTGTCCTTTTTCCAAAGGAGAAACCACCACAGAATCAGCATCAAACTTCAATTGATCTTTTTTAACATCAAAGCGGGAAAGAATGATCTGATTGTTCTTACTACAGCGTAACTCTACGCTTGAGGACTTGCTTTGCTTAATATAAGGCTGAATGGCTCCCTCTCCCAGCAATATTTCAGACGATTTATTCCCCAGAGCAACAATACCATCGTGAAGAGCCACGACATAATCTGATGCGGATTTGCGCGCATCGATCATTACCCCATGCTCAGTCCAGCGAGAAACAACGCCAACATTATTTGAGGCTTTGCCTTCAACACATTTTACAGGCTCGCCATTGTGATAAACGGTATTGTAAGGAATGCGTTCTCCTGGCACGGTTGCTCGCATCACCTCCTCCCCTTCCTCTCCCATGATCGTGATGAGGGTGTTACCCTCAGCGGTAGAAATAAAATGCGACTCTAAAACCCCAACCGACTCCTGTGTGTTAAATTGAAGGGTGTGGAAAAAGGTGCAATTTGTTAAAACGCCATTATCTCCCTCACGTAAATAGATAAAGGGTCGCTTGGCGTTAATCACCGCATCCACTTCATTTTCTGCCATAGCACGAATGTGGCAGCCTGTGAGCATGGCAGGGGGAATGCCGTAGAGATGCACTTTGCCTGCTTGTTCTGTTCCTTTAAACAGCCACACATCCGTTCCGCCTTTGCCATCCTCGTGCAGTTCATGTCGCGCGTCGCTGGCGTAAAGCAGTGTATCTTGCGCGGGATTAAAGCGATAGATATGCGTGACGGCATCGGCGCAACTTGCCATCACCTTGTCGCCGCTATTGCCCAAATCAATACGGTCATTCGTGTGGGTGAGAACCGTACCACTACTGCCCCCCTGCATTTCTACATGGGTGGAATCATTGCCCAATACCACCGTCTGCTGCGATGACGAATCCAAAACAATGTTGGTAGGCGATTGTGTGATCCACATACTCGTTTTTTCCCAATTCGTATGTTGCCA
>JBILIE010000105.1:0-5929 GCA_044350115.1 Rickettsiales bacterium | reverse complement strand
AAAAAGGCGATGACAATCCCTGAAATCAATGGATTCAGCGCAATTTTTCGTTCGAGATAATAAGTGATCGCAAGTGTCAGTGCGGTGCAGCCGATGAGTACGCCCGTTGCCATCATCAATCCGCCAAATTGATAGGCAAGAAAGAAAGCGGCCAGCGGAAAAAGATCAAGAAAGGGCTTCATAGAGACGTCATTAAGTGCATTTTTACGACAGTGAGGTATATATGTGACATATTTTTTAGGGTTTTGTAAACTTTTTCATGTATTTACAATTAACAGTGCTTACCATAAGCATATAATAGCAAAGGGAAGCTATGGAAACGTCTATTTTAATTGTTGAAGATGAAGAAGCCATTGTAACAATGCTTCGCTATAACCTTGAAAAAGAAGGTTATAAAGTATATTCTACCGACGATGGCGAGGAAGCACTCACTATGGTGAAAGAGCATCGCCCCGACGTGATTGTGCTCGACTGGATGCTGCCTTCGATGAGCGGTATTGAGGTGTGTGAGGCGTTGCGCCGTAATAACGAAACTAAGGGAATTCCCGTGATTATGCTTTCGGCGCGTGGCGAAGAAGGCGATCGCATTCAAGGTTTGGATGCGGGTGCGGATGATTATATGATTAAGCCCTTCAGCCCCAGCGAGCTGAATGCGAGGATTCGTGCAGTTTTTCGTCGATTCCGCCCCGTGCTTTCGGAAAAAATTATGACCTACTCCGATGTGCGGATGGATCTTTCAGTGCATAAAGTCTGGCGTGGTGAGCGTGAAGTGCATTTAAGCCCCACCGAGTTCAGTTTGCTGCAATATTTGATGGAGCATCCAGGCAGGGTATTCAGCCGCGAGCAATTGCTTGATGCAGTCTGGGGACATGATATTTATGTGGAGTTGCGTACGGTGGATGTGCATATACGTCGTCTGCGTAAAGGCCTGAACCCTGACAACACAATGCAGGAATTGATTCGTACCGTGCGCTCTGCGGGTTATGCGCTGGAAGAAGTGCCCGAAGGCGAAGCGGCGAGTTATTAGTTGCGAGTTGCGAGTGACGAGTTGCTAGTGTAGATAGGCTAGCAACTTAATAACAAGCAACCAGCAACTATCATGAAAAAAGCCCCACTGACTCCCCCCGATAAATGGCTGCGTACGGCGGCAACCGTTGCGAGCGCGCTGCCCTATATGCGTAAATTCGCAGGGGAGACCTTTGTCGTGAAATATGGCGGCAATGCGATGGTGGATGAGGCACTTGCCGAAACCTTCGCGCGCGATGTGGTGTTGCTAAAACAAGTGGGGATTCACCCTGTAGTGGTGCATGGCGGCGGCCCTCAGATTGGGCGAATGCTTGATAAACTCAATATGCCCAGCGAATTTGTGGACGGACTGCGCGTGACCACCAAAGAGATGGTCGAAGTGGTGGAGATGGTGCTTGCGGGTTCTATCAACAAACAAATTGTCAGCGCCATTCAAAAACAAGGCGGCTTGGCGATGGGGCTTTCGGGCAAAGATGGTGGCCTGATTAAAGCCAAAAAACTGCGCGGTAGTAAGCACGATCTGGGTTTTGTGGGCGAGCCAACCGAAGTCAACCCCGCGATTATGGAAGAATTTGCGAAATCAAACTTCATTCCCGTGATTGCCCCGATTGGCGTGGGTGAGGACGGCGAGACGTATAACATTAATGCGGATACAGCGGCAGGTGCGGTGGCTGCGGCCATTAAAGCCGAGAAGCTGATTATGTTGACCGATGTGGCGGGCGTATTAGCCAAAGATGGCGAGCTGCTCAGCGAGCTAAATCTCGACGAAGTGCGGGTGCTGATGAAAGACGGAACGATCAGCGGCGGCATGATACCCAAGCTCGAAACCTGCCTCTATGCGCTGGAAAAAGGCGTGAAAAACGCACATATTCTCGACGGTCGCATTCCGCATGTACTGCTGGTAGAGATCTTCACCGAGCACGGTGCGGGGACGATGGTGCGGCGGTAAAATGAACGAAAAGTTGCTAAAAACAGTTTATCTGCTGCAATCACCTGAAATGCTGCGCGATCTTCACCACCATGCTTGTCTGCCGCTATCACTATAGGTGAGCTTTAAACTCCGCCAGTAAATCCACATAAAGCTGGCGTTTGAAGGGGACGATGAGATCGGGCAAAGTGACGGGGGTTGCCCATTTCCATTCGCAGAATTCGGGGTGTTCGGTTTCGATGTTAATATCGGCATCGTTGCCTAAGAATTGCATTACAAACCATTTTTGTTTCTGCCCGCGATATTTGCCGCCCCAGACGGTGGGGATGAGTGAATCGGGGAGATCGTAAGCATACCAATCGGCGCTTTCGGCGAGGATGGTGGCTTTATCCGTTCCCGTTTCTTCCAGCAATTCACGCAGTGCAGCGGTGGGGGCGTCTTCGCCTTTATCAATGCCGCCTTGGGGCATTTGCCATGCTTCCGCGTGTGTATCAATCCGTTTGGCAACGAAGATGTTACCCTCGGCATTGAGCAGCATCATACCGACGCCAAGGCGATAGGGGAGGTGAGCAAATGGCATATTATTCTTTGACCCTTGCAGCGATGGCGGAAAGGGGCGCAAGACGCACGCCCTGTTCAGCCAAAGTTTTTTGCCAGTCTTGCAGCATTTGTAAGGTGAGCGGATAGGCATGCGCCAGCCCAATCGCCTGACCTTTTTCTTTGGCGGTGGCGACGAGTGCAGTCAATTGAGCATTAATTTCTGTGGGATTGATTTCACCATCAATCAGGCTGTCGGCAGTGAGGCTGACCAGACCCATTTCACTTTCTTTGTTGCCTCCCTGAGGCTTGGCTTCGGTTTCTGTTTCGGTAGAAAAATTGACCATCAGCAAACCGCGAGCACCAATATCGCTTAAGCAATTTTGGATGACTGCGGGAGGAATGGCCGTATCAATAGTGCTAAGCAACCCAACATAGCCCGAAAAGCGGCTCATAATCCAATGCAGGCGGTCTAAATTCTCTGAGGGCTTGTTGCTGGAAAGAAGCCCCTTGGGGCCAGGATCGGTGGCAGGGAAATCGGCAGTCTGCATAGGTAAATCGACTAATACCTCATGCCCGCCATTGCGCGCCTGACTGCCCCACATCGCAACTTCTTTGCCATAAGGCGAGAGGCTTAAGGTGAAGTTTTCATTTAAACGAAAGGCATTTTGTGTGGCGTTGTTCATGCCCAGCCCTGAGACAATGATGGCGACTAATGGCTCGGAAGAATCGGAGAATTTCTTGCCGTATGCTTCCCACGGACGTTTGCCGTCACTGCTGATTTTTGGAATTTTGATATCGTCAGAAATTTCGTCTACGAGCGCATCAATGGGGGCGTTGGGCAGCGGATGCCCTGGGGGTGAATTTTCAAGATCTGTCACGATCACGGTTTTTGCAGGCGCAGCGATGGCTGTTTGGCGCTTGCCTGGCTCTTGCTTTACCGCGTCTGGATATTCGTATTCGGGTTTTGCCGCGCTATGCCCTTCCAGTTTTTCACCCACAAAATTAGCGGGCACGGCATCTTTCATTTGGTGGGTATTATCGGTGGAGGTATCCGGAATGATGGCGGGAAGTTCTTCTGGCGCAATATCGTCGTTTTCAAAAACTTCCTTTTTCTTTGGTTTAGGCAGCGTTAGAGGATTGCCCAGAATCTCTCCCGTTTTGAATACGACTGCGATCCGCCGCCCCTCTTTTGTTGCGCGCTGTGCAAGATGGTCGCCACCACCAAACAGCACCACCAAGAGTCCCACTAACCCGAGCAAGAGTAGGCCATTAATGATAGGCCAGATATTCTGTTTTATTGTTTCAACGGGTAGCGCAAGCTTTGCCATAAAAACCTAAGGTTTGGATTTAGTCGCAGGGAGGGTAATGGTTTTAGACGTTTCGATAGGGGTGGTCGGTGTTGCTGCAGTGGGCGCAATGCCGCCTTGCTGCTTATACACCGCCAGACCACGCAATAAATCAATCGCACGGGCGAGCTGGAAGTCCTCTGCAACATTTAGTTTTTTAGTGTCAACGTTACCAGAAGCAGGATCAGGTTTTTCGCCACGACGCAATTTTAATTCGCCGTCTCTCATCGGCTTATCCTTGCCGAGAATTTGCTTTAAGTTGCTATTATCATTGCTGAGCGCACCAGGGAGGTTTGATTCGTAGATGCGGTGTTTTTCCTGTTCCGCCGCTTCTACTTTCACTTGCTGCACTTCAATATCCGGCACAATGCCTTCTGCCTGAATTGACGTGCCTGAAGGCGTATAATAGCGCGAAGTAGTCAGACGCATTGCGCCATGCCCCGGCAGTGGAATCACAGTTTGCACCGAACCTTTACCAAAGGATTTATTCCCCATAATCACGGCACGTTTGTGGTCTTGCAGCGCACCCGCTACAATTTCAGAAGCCGAAGCTGAACCTGCATTGATGAGGATAACGATGGGCAGGCCATCGAGCAAATCACCTGCGGTCGCACTGTAGCGATGAATATCATTTTTCTGGCGACCACGAGTGGAAACAATCTCGCCGCGTTCAAGGAAGGCGTCTGAAACGGAAACAGCTTGATCGAGTAAGCCACCCGGATTGTTACGCAAATCAAGCACAAGGCCTTTCATCTGCGGAATTTCTTTGCGGAGTTTGTTGATTTCTGCCGCCATTTTCTCGTAGGTTTGTTCGGAGAAAGAAGTGATGCGCAGGTAGCCGATGTCGCTTTCCTGCTGCGAACGCACTGATTGGATTTTAATGATAGCGCGTGTCAGAGTGAGATCCAGCGGTTCTTTTAGGCCTTCACGCAGAATGGTGATTTTAATATCAGTGCCCACTTTGCCGCGCATTTTTTCTACCGCATCGCTAAGCGCAATGCCCATCACGGGTTCGTCGTCGATGTGGCTGATGTAATCGCCCGCTTTCACGCCTGCGCGGGCGGCGGGAGTATCGTCGATGGGTGAGACGACTTTGACGAGGCCGTTATCCATCGTCACTTCAATTCCAAGGCCGCCAAATTCGCCCTTGGTTTGAATCTGCATATCTTGAAAGCCTTTTTCATTCATATAGCTCGAATGAGGATCCAGCGAGGAGAGCATCCCATTAATCGCGTTTTCGATGAGTTCGCCGTCATCCACTTCTTCCACATAATCTGCACGCACACGCTCGAATACATCGCCAAACAAGTTCAGATACTCATAAGTACGCGAGCTGAGCGGTTTTGCGCGCCCGTCATCATCGCCCTTGTTTTCTGAGGCAAAAGCGGGTGTTACCGTAAGTGCGGTGGTGGTTGCAATCACAAGAGCCAGTTGGCGGAAATTCATAAAATTAAGTGCCTTTTTTGTAAGAATAAGAATGACGATATATCATCTTCTAACGTAATCCAGATGACTTGGAAAGTGGGGAGTGATGAATCCTGCACATTCAAAAAAAACTACCCAAACCATGGGGAAGGATTGATGGGTTTGCTCTGGTAGCGCAATTCCAGATAAAGGCTGCCCGGTTTGGCACCTGTACTGCCGATGCGTCCGACGGGTTCGCCAGCGATAACGCGCTGGCCAACGATGCAGTTAATGGCATCCAGCCCTGCGAGCAGGAGATGGTAGCCACTATCGTAGCGCAAAATCACCATCCGACCATAATCGAGGAACTGCCCTGTGAAGACTACTTCACCCGCATAAGGCGCGACCACGGCATTACCCGCACGGCTGGCAATTGCCATGCCACGGCTGGTTTGATTCTGGCGCAATTTCTGGCCATAGCGTTCGGCGATGCGACCTGCCACGGGTAAATGCAATTTACCGCGTGCGGCATTGAAAGAGGCGAATTTCTGATCGGCGATAGCTTTGGGTTGCTGCAACGGTTTCCAATGTTTGGGAGGCGCAGCGGGAACAGAGGCGATGACGGAGGGGGCAGGCTTGGCAATAGGTTTTATTGCCGCTTGTTTGGCGCGGGCTTCTTGCGCTC
>JBILIE010000221.1:0-3140 GCA_044350115.1 Rickettsiales bacterium | reverse complement strand
CTGCTGACGTTCCGTTAAACGACCAAAATAATCCTGCCGTAACATCTCGGTAAAGCCGCTGATGGAGGTCAGTGGTGAGCGAAGTTCATAGGATATATTCGCAAGAAATTCGCTCTTTAATCGATCCGCTTCGTGTAGTGCTTCATTGCGTTCCCGCAGCGATCTCTCCACCAAAATGGAGTTGGTAATATCCACATAATTAATCAACGTCTGCCCATCTGGCAGCGGTACGGCGATAATCTCAAGCACCTTGCCATCGCGGCGCTCTAGCCGTTGCTGGCGCACTTCACGACCGCTCATCATGGCCATGAATTCGTTTTTAAACCGCTCCCAATCCTCAAACACAAACAGTGCTTTATTGCGATTGAGCAGATCGCTGATATGAGGATTCGTGGAAGTAATTTCCCGCGTATGATTCCACATCTGCATATAGACGGGGTTGGAAAGCCGCAAACGACCATCCTCGCTAAACACCGCCACGCCTTCATGCAAATTATCTAGTGTTTCGTTTTGTACCGCAATCAGGGTATTGTAGGATCGCTCTAACGCCAGCCTATCCGTTACATCTTCATACACAAACAACACGCCGCCCATTGTGTGTGGAATAGCTAAAACCCTGATGGTGCGGCCATCGGGAAGATAATAAAATTCCTCCTGCGGGTCGATCAAATCCGTAAATAATTTGAGATGTTGTTGCTTAAATGCAGGAAAATTAGCTTGCTCTGGCAACGCCCGATTTTCGCGCAATTGCTCCAGCACTTCACTATATTTGGGATGAGTTTCCAGCCATACGCCTTCTAATTTCCACAAGCGACAAAACGCGTTGTTATACGACCTCAGCCGTTGATCTGGTCCATAAATGGCCATAGCGCTGGTGCTGCTTTCCAGCAAATCCGCTTGGGCGGATTTAAGCTGTTCCATCTCCGCTCTGACCGAATCCATATCGCTATTATCAATTCCTACGCCAGTAGTGGAAAGCCCATCTGCCCAAGGAATTTCGTAGAGATCGTATAATTTGCGTTCACCATGCAAAATAATATAGCGCCGTTCATGCGCTTTTTGCTTGGTTTCCAGCGCTCTGCGCGCCAATATTTTAGCCTGATTATATAACTCCAACGAATCACCATTTTGACTGTCTGGCGTTTCTTCCGCCGCTTCCATAAAAGCCAGATTACAACTGCGAATCTGCAATTGTGCGTTGCGCTGCCAGATGGGCATGGGCAATGCATTCACCATATTATTTAGCTGTTGAAGCTCTAGCTTCATGCGTTCATTTTCTTTACGCAAACGATCGTTTGATTCGTTACGTTCAGAAATATCTTGCCACCAGAGGATTAGATGATTGGTGCTATGCTCCTGCTTGATGGTGCCATAACATTCCATCGTCAGGCCTGAGAGGGTTTTAAGCTCTAACCGAAATTGTTTGCTCCCTGCTTTGAGATCCACAATCGCCTGCTTTAGCCGCTCAAAATCACGTTCATCCAACACGTCTGCAAAATGCAAAAAGGTGGTATTCTTGCCTTTTATCTCCAGCAGTGTTTTCAATTTGCGCGAAAACCACTCCTTTTGATTATTCAGATTTTGATAATAAAAATAAGTATTGGCGGAAGAAAAAAGCAAGGCAATCCGGCTTTTATCTTCATCTGGAGCATTATCCTGAAAATGGCTACGCAAAAAGCGATAGCCGAGCACGCAAGCCGCCCCCAACCCTGCTGCCAGCAATGGAACCGTAAAGTCCATTACCAATGCATCATCGGCAAGGGCTGGCATCGATATAAGCAAAAACGCAAAAAAAGCAAAAAAACTCGTCATTTTACAACATTTGCAGGATACAACGCGAGAAACAAGAATATTTTTTGGCGGGTAAGATTGCGTGCATGTTACTGACGCGCGCGCAGTCAAGTGCGGCTATCGCTTCAAGCGGCTGATGAGGCGTATTAAGCGCTCACCTTTGCCTTTGCATCAGCCCCAAAATGTTTGCGTAGTTCGTCCACTAAATCCAGTTTTTCCCAAGTGAAGCCACCCTCTGTTTGCGGATCGCGACCAAAATGGCCGAAAGCGGCAGTGCGCTGATAGATCGGCTGGTTCAGCTGTAAATGCTTGCGAATGCCGCGTGGGGTGAGGTTTACCATTTCTTGTAGCACTTTCTCTAGCGCACGCTCATCTACATTGCCAGTGCCTTGCGTTGTTAGATAGACTGAAATCGGGTGTGAAATACCAATCGCGTAAGAAAGCTGAATCGTGCAACGCTCCGCCAATCCTGCCGCTACCACGTTTTTCGCTAAATAGCGTGCTGCATAAGCTGCGGAGCGATCTACTTTTGTAGGGTCTTTGCCTGAAAAAGCGCCGCCACCATGCGGTGCTGCGCCGCCGTAAGTGTCCACAATAATTTTGCGACCTGTCAGCCCAGCATCGCCATCTGGCCCGCCGATGATGAATTGGCCAGTGGGGTTGGTGTAGAGTGCTTTTTCGGCTGGCATCCAGCCTTCTGGCAACACTTGTGTGGCATATTTGCGGATAATCTCACGCACTTGTTCTTGAGTGGCTTCCGCAGCATGTTGTGTGGAAACCACTAGCGAATCCACACCCGCAGGTCGGCCATCGATATACTTCAAGCTCACCTGACTTTTTGCATCTGGGCGAAGTAATGGCTCTTTCCCAGCACGGCGCGCTTCAGAAAGTGCCTGTAAAATGCGGTGCGAATAATGAATGGGGGCTGGCATGAAAGTGTCCGTTTCTGAACATGCAAAGCCAAACATAATGCCTTGATCGCCCGCGCCTTCGTCTTTATCGCTATTTGCATCCACACCCCGTGCAATATCGGCGGATTGCTGATGTAGCAGAATTTCAATATTCACTTTGTGCCAGTCAAAACCAGGTTGTTCATAGCCAATATCTTTAATCACATTGCGGACAATCGATTCCTGCTCGTCTTTACTAACGCCCACACCGCTGATTTCACCCGCTACTACTACACGATTCGTTGTCGCCAATGTTTCCACCGCCACACGCGCTTCTGGGTTTTCAGTGAGAAAACGATCGAGCAGTGCATCCGAAATCTGATCGCAAATCTTATCAGGGTGCCCCTCTGATACGGATTCGCTCGTGAAGATAAAGTCTTTTCTGCCAAAATGTTGTGC